>NZ_JAAGPC010000053.1:0-49494 GCF_017104595.1 Burkholderia sp. Tr-20390
CGTTCGGCACGACCTGCAGCCCCGCGCCGACTTCCCGGAACGCCCGGCTTTGCTCGAGGACGGTGACGCGATGGCCGGCGCGGCGCAGCGCGAGCGCGGCGGCCAGGCCGCCGATGCCGGCGCCGACGACGATCGTGTCGAGTGACAGGGACGGTGTCATGGGCGAGTCCGCCGTGGGTCCGGAAGAGATCGGCATGGCGTCATAGCCCCGGCAGCACGTCGCGGGCGAACACTTCCAGGTTGTTGCTCATCAGCTCGTACGGCTGCGCGCCGTAGTCGATGTGCCACAGGATCGCGTCGAGCCCGAGATCGGCTTCCAGCGCGCGGATGCGCTGGCGCACGGTGTCGGGCGTGCCGAGCACGGCGGTCGCGTCGAGGTCGGCCGTGTCCATGCCGCCCATCTTGTTCTTCATCGCCTCGTTGTAGCCCTGGTACGCCGACGACTGCACCTGCTCCCACGACTTCGCGGCGTCCGCGAAATAGCGCCAGTGATGGCGCAGGCGCGGCTCCGCGAGCGCCAGCGCGTGCGCGTCCGACGTGCCGATCATCAGCGGGATGCTGATCGCGACCTGCGGCCGGCGGCCGGTGTGGCCGTGATGGCGCTCGAACGTCTCGCGATAGAGGGCCACCATGTCCTGCGTCTTCGCGAGCGCGTCCTTGCGCGGCGGCGCGGCCATCAGCAGGTTGAAGCCGCGTTCGCCGATCCACTCGAAGCTGGACGGCGTGAGCAGCGCCGCGACCCAGACCGGCGGCCGCGGTTGCTGCGTCGGGCGCGGCAGCGATTGCGCGTCGCGGTAGCGGAAGAACGGCGTGTCCTCGCTGACCGATTCCTCGGCGAGCAGGCGCACCGTCGCGTCGATCGTCTGCTGGAAGCGCGCCTTGCTCGAATCGAGATCGATGCCGAACGCCTCGAATTCGTACGGCAGGAACGCGCGCGCGAAGCCCAGCTCGAGCCGCCCGTTCGAGATCGCGTCGAGCTGCGCGGCCTCGGCCGCGAGCTGGATCGGATGATGGAACGACGCCTGGATGCCGCCCGTCATCAGGCGGATCGACTTCGTCTGCGCGGCCGCGGCCGCGAGGAACATCAGCGGCGACGGGCTGTAGCCGCCATACGGCTTCAGGTAGTGCTCGGTCATCTTCACGTACGTGTAGCCGAGCCGGTCCCCCAGCGCGCTGAGCTTCAGCGCGTTCGCGTAGTAATCGGCCGCCGGGCGGTCGGCCGGGCCGGTATCGGGCAAAAAGGACACGCCGAACTTCATAGACACCTCACAGGTTGATGTGCTGCCGTTGTCTGCAAAGGGGAACCGATGCCACGTCGAATGCGTCCCCCGGTCGGGAAACAGGATCGCTCGCAATGTGCTTGCAAGGATGATCCAATCATAGGATGATTGGGTCTATGCAAGTCTTACACGACGCAAGATTTGCTGCAAGCGTTGCTCGGTTGTTGCTCCAGTTCCGCCCGCAAGCGGGCACTCCGGGGGCAGGCTGAAGTCGCACGGGCCGGCCTCTCCATTTCTGGCGAGGAATCAAGGATGGACGCTCTTCTATCGGTTTCTGGCAAGGCGCTCAGGATGCGGCGGGTGGTGCGTGCCGCGTCGGGCAAGTGTCTGATGGTGCCGCTCGACCATTCGCTCGCGGACGGGCCCATCGCCCCTCCGCAGCAGTTGCGGCAACTGGTGGGCGACATCGCCGCGCACGGCGGCGACGCGATCGTCGTGCACCGCGGCCGCGCACGCTTCCTGTCTCCCGACGTGCTGAGCGATCTCGCGCTCGTCGTGCACCTGAACGGCTGCACGCGCTACGCGGAGGACGTGAACGCGAAGACGCTGTTCGCGAGCGTCGAGGATGCACTCGCATGCGGCGCGGATGCGGTCAGCGTGCACGTGAATCTCGGCTCGAAGACGGAAAACCAGCAGCTGCTCGACCTGAGCCGCATCGCGACCGAGTGCGCGCGCTGGTCGTTGCCGCTGCTCGCGATGATCTATCCGCGCGGCCCGGGCCTCGGCGAACGTCCGCAGACCGAACTGATTGCCCACGCGGCGAACGTCGCGGCGGATCTCGGCGCCGACATCGTCAAGCTGCCGTACAGCGGCGACGCCGCGAGCATGGCCGACATCATCGCCGGCTCGTCGCTGCCGGTGCTGGTCGCGGGCGGCGCGAAGCTGCCGGAAGACGAGTTCGTCGCATTCACGTCGCGCGTGATGAACGCGGGTGCGCTCGGCATCGCGGCCGGTCGCAACGTGTTCGCCGCGCCGAAGGCCGCACCGCTGATCCGCCGCCTGTCCGATGCCGTGCACGGTGTCGAGCGGCGTGCCGCGCACCTGGCCGCCTGAGCCGGTGCGCCGGGCCGTCGCGCCCGGTTTATTCCGACCGTAGAGGATTTCCATGCATCGCTATCCGTGGATCGACCTGCGCGCGCTCGGCGCGCAGGCAGGCACCGTCGCGGCCGACGCAGCGAGGGCCGGCGCGTGCCGTTTCGTGGTGGCCGAGGCCGAGCGCGACACGTGCGCGCCCGGCACGGCGGCGCAACTGTCCGTATCGACGCCGGGCGTCGCAACGCTGGTCGACGACGTGCATGCGCCGCTCGCAGGCGTTCGCGTGAGGATCGACGGCGCGGCCGATTTCGATGCCGTGCGCACCGCGATCGCGCGGCACGCGCTCGTCCTGATCGACTACGCGCTCGCGACCACGGTGCCGCTCGAGCGCCTGCTCGCGGGTGTCCGCGAGGCCGCGTGCCGCATCGTCGTGTCGCTGGCCGATCCGCACGGCGCGGCCTACCTCGCGCGCAAGCATGCGCAGTCGCCGGTCGACATCGCGTTCGCCCCGCGCGATGCGGCCGCGTTGCGTGGCGTGCTGGCCGCATGCGGCGAGCTGCGCGCCCGCGAGCCGCTGAAGCTGAAGACATTCGAGGTGCAGCGCGTCGAGCCGCTCGGCACCGGGCTGCATGCGGTGATCGACGGCTGTTCGCAGCTGGACGGCGAAGAGTGCGTGCTGGCCGGCGCGAGCGCGACCAGCATGCTGCTCGTCGTCGCGGCCGGCGCCGCGCACCCGCCGGGCCGGCCGCTCACGTTCGGCATCGACGCGGGTTCGGCCGAATCGTTCGTGTTCTGCGGCGGTGACCGCGCGCGCCAGCTTTCGCTCCTGCGTTCCGGCGAGCGGATCCTGACGGTCGGCGCGGCCGGCGACACGCGCGCGATCGTGGTCGGCCGCGTGCGGATCGAATCCGCGCCGCTCGTCGCACTGCACACGCGCAGCGCGTCCGGCGCGAACACGCGCGTCGTGATGCGCGGCGACCGCGCCGTACGGTTCCGGACCGACGACGGCGCGCGCGTCGGTCTCGCCGATGTCGCGCCCGGCGTCCGGCTTGCCGGCTACGAACCGGGCGCCGGCTGGGTGGATTGCCGGATGAGGGCCGCCGCGTCGCGTTCGGTCGTTTCCGTCAGCCGCTAGTTTCATCCTGTCACTCAACCTGCGTTATCCCCTTCGAAGGAGATTGGCCTTGAAGAAGCTTTCCTGGATTGACCTGCGCAACATCGGCGAGCTCGCGGACGAGATCACCGAGGAAGCGCTGCATGTCGGCGTGTCCGCATTCGTCGTGAAGGATGCGGCGCAGGCCGGGCGGCTGCCGCCCAGCGCGTGCAAGGTCGCGGTCGTCGATCGGCAGCCGGCCGATGCCGCGCTGCTCGAGCAGGTGCAGATCATCCTCGTGAAGGATGGCCTGCCGGTCGATTTCGCGGTGCCGGATGGTGTCGAACTCGGCGTGTTCATCGAGGTGACGGGCGAGGCGACGCTCACGCGCGCCTGCGAGCTGTCGACCACGACGCCGTGGCTGCTCGTCGAATTCCTGCAGGACCCGAGCAAGATCCCGCTCGAGATCCTGCTGGCCGCTGCCGATCAGGCGTCGGGCGAGCTGATCACGGTCGTCGCCGACCTGGAGGATGCGGAGGTCACGCTGAACGTGCTGCAGCGCGGCCCCGAAGGCGTGCTGCTCACGCCGACGCAGGTCGGGCAGGCCACGCAGCTCGTGTCGATCTGCAGCGATACGGTCGAGGATCTGCAGCTCGAGGAAATCGAGATCGTCGGGCTCACGCACCTCGGGCCGGGCGAACGCGTGTGCGTCGATACCTGCTCGCGCTTCGAACAGGACGAGGGCATCCTCGTCGGCTCGTATTCGACCGGCATGATCCTCATCAGCAGCGAGACGCACCCGCTGCCGTACATGCCGACGCGCCCGTTCCGCGTGAACGCGGCCGCGCTCCATTCGTACGTCGTCGCGCCGGACAACCGCACGCGCTATCTCGCCGAGCTCGAATCGGGCGCGGAGATCCTCGCCGTCAACGTGCAGGGCAAGGCGCGCCGCGTCGTGGTCGGGCGCGCGAAGGTCGAGACGCGGCCGCTGCTGCTGATCGAGGCGAAGAATGCCGCCAATCGCGCGATCAACATCATCGCGCAGGACGACTGGCACGTGCGCGTGCTCGGGCCGAAAGGCAGCGTGCACAACATCACGGAGCTCAAGCGCGGCGACCGCATCCTCGGCTACACGCTCGATGCGCAGCGCCACGTCGGCTACCCGATCCGGGAATTCCTGCACGAGCAGTGATCCGCATGCTTCATTGACGATGCGATCGCCCGGTGCGTCACGTGCCGGCGCGGTCGGCTCATGTTCAGGAGTACTTTATGGAAAATGCGGCAAAACAGGTGCTGGATACGCTGTTCGGACGGTGGCGCAGCCGGATCCTGTATGCGGGCACGCGGCTCGGCGTGTTCGATGCGGTCACCACGGATGCGCCGGTGTCGTCGGCCGCGCTCGCGGCGAAGCTCGATGTCGACGAGCCGCTGCTGTACCGGCTGCTGCGCGCGCTCGCGTCGCTCGGCCTGCTCGACGAGGACACGCGCCGCGGCTTCCGGGCCACCGCGTCGGGGGCGCTGCTGCATGCGGACGCCCCGAGCACGCTGCGTGATTTCGTGCTGCTGCAGGAAGGGCCGGAGCATTACGCGATCTGGGCGCATCTGCCCGACATGGTGCGCGAGGGGCAGCAGAACGGTTTCGTCCGCGAGTTCGGCGCGATGGCGTTCGACTATGCGAAGGACCACGAACGCTACCGGACCGATTTCAAGCGCGCGATGTCGAGCTTCTCGACCGTGCAGTCGGAACAGGTGGTCGATGCGCTGCGCGACGTCACGTTCGCGCCGGGCACGCATGCGTGCGACATCGGCGGCGGCCAGGGGCACATGCTGTGCAGCCTGCTGCGGCGGTTCCCGTCGCTGACCGGCGTCGTGTTCGACCTGCCGGAAGTGATCGACGGCGATGCGGACGACTGGGCGCAGCGCATGGGTGTGAGCGCACGCTGCAGCAAGGCGGGCGGCAACATGTTCGACGCGGTGCCGGCGGCCGATGTCTACCTGCTGAAGCTGATCCTGCACGACTGGAACGACGACGAGTGCGTGGCGATCCTCAAGCGGGCACGCGAAAGCGCCCGGGACGGCGCACGCGTGTTCGTGATCGAACGGGTCGTGCCGGCGCCGGGCGTCGCGCATTTCTCGAAGCTCTACGACATCCACATGATGTGCTGGGGCAGCGGCCGCGAGCGCACGCGGGACGAATACGACGCGTTGCTCGGCGCCGCCGGCTGGCGGCCCGCCGGAGTCCGCTCCGCGCCGGACGGGCAGATCGACGTGATCGAGGCCGTCGCGGCGTAGCGCACGCTGGGTGCGACGGGCGCGTCAGGCGGCGGGCGTCTCGCGGGTTTCGAGCCAGGTCATTTGCGGCTTGAGGATCGCGAGCGTCGCGCGAACCGCCTTGTTCTCGTCGCGCTGTTCGATCGCGTCGAGCACCGCCTGGTGCGCCCGCATGTCCGGTTCGGGGATCTCGGCCTCGTCGAGTTCGACGAGGATGTCCTCGACGTTCGCGAGGATCGAGCCCGAGAAGTAGCGATACAGCGCTTCGAGCGCGTGATTGTGCGATGCGGCGGCCACGGCGATATGAAACGCGCGGTCACGCTCGACGAACTTCTTCACGTCGCGCGACGCTTCGCGCTCGCCACGCGCTTTCAGCAGCTTGCGCAGCGTCGCGAGATCCTCGTCCGTGCGCCGGCGCGCCGCGTAGCGCGCGCATTCCGTTTCGAGCATGCACTGCAGCTCGAGATGGTCGCTGCGCGCGGCGCGATCGACGTCGCGCATCGTCTCGGCCGGATCGACATTGCGGCGCACGTAGGTGCCGTCACCCTGGCGCACTTCGAGCACGCCGGAATACGCGAGCGTGCGAACCGCTTCGCGCACCGTGTTGCGCCCGACCTCGAGCTGTTTCGCGAGATCGAGCTCGGTCGGAATGCGCTGACCGACGCGCCAGATGCCGGAAGTGATATTGGATTTGAGGATATCGATCGCCGAATCGACGAGCGAGTGTCGGGTGGCCGGGGGCAGGCTTGACATTGCGTGTTTCGCTTGAAGCTTGAGGGTGTCGCTATCCTATCATCCGATCAATCGTTTAGTCGTTCAGGATAACGACATTCAAACGTGACATTTTGTTAACGTCAGACGAATAAACCTGCGGCCGTCAGTTGCGTGCCGCGCATTCGTTGATTGCTTCCGCCGGCATTTACCTGCGCTGCGTCGACGTAAATGATTCCCATTCGCTGTTCAGTCGAGGTCGCCGTTGCAAGAGCGGCCCGTCTTCCGACTCGAGGGCGCGGCATAGCCGCCGACGTCCGTCTCCGCTTTCCGGATAACCCGAGATGAATCGATCACACACCGGCCGCCGTGCGCGGCCAGGATTTCCGTTGCCGCGCGCGGCGTGGCGGCGCGTACCGGGCTGGGCGGCCGCACTGGCCTGTGCGACCGCGATGCCGGTTGTTGCTTCGGCGCAGGATGCGCGGGAGGCGGGCGAACCCGCGGCGGATGCCTCGTTGCTCGCGCCGATCGTCGTTGACGGGCGACGCGAGACAGGTGTCGGCCCCGTACAAGGCATCGCGGCCGACGTGTCGCGCGCGGGCACCAAGACCGACACGGCGATCGTCGAGGTGCCGCAGGGCCTGTCGGTCGTCACGCGCGAGCAGATGGACCGGCAGGACGTGCACAGCGTCGGCGACAGCCTGCGCTATACGCCGGGCGCCTACGCGGATTCGCGCCCCGGAGGCGTGCTCGAAAGCGTGTTCCTGCGCGGTTTCGGCGGCTTCGCGGCGGCGGCGATCAATCCGCAGATGCTCGACGGCCTGCCGCTGCCGAAAGGCGTGAACTGGGCCGCGAGCGTCGTCGATCCGTGGACGCTCGAACGCATCGACGTGCTGCGCGGCCCGGCGTCGGTGCTGTACGGGCAGGCGAGCCCGGGCGGCATCGTCGACATGGTCAGCAAGCGGCCCACGCGCGATGCGCAGCACCTGCTCGGCGTGCAGACCGGCAACCGCGATCGCGGGCAGCTTGGATTCGACTTCAGCGGGCCCGTGACGAAAGACGGAACATGGCGCTACCGGATCGACGGCCTCGCGCGCCGTGCCGACGAGCAGATCGATTATTCGCGGCAGCAGCGGATCGTCGTCGCGCCGTCGCTGACGTGGCAGCCGAACGCCGATACGCGTTTCACGCTGCTGGGGTCGTTCCAGCGCGATCCGCACAACAACTTCGCGGGCTGGCTGCCGGCCGTCGGTACGCTTTGGCCGGATTCGGGACGGCGGATTCCGACGCACTTCTTTCCGGGGCTGCCGGGGTTCGATACGTACGACCGAACGCAGGCGATGATCGGCTATGCGTTCGAGCATCGTTTCAATTCGACCTGGAAGGTTCGGCAGAACGTGCGCTATACGCATCTCGATGTCGACTTCGCGGGCGCGGCGGTCAATTTCATCGCGCCGTATCTGGCGCCGGGCGTGCTGAACCGTTCGCTGTCGTGGTCGCGCGAGCACGTGAACCATCTCGCGCTCGACAACCAGGCCGAGATGCGCGTGATGACGGGGCCGGTCGAGCATACGGTGCTGGCCGGGCTGTCGTATGAGCATGCGGTGGCGAATCTCGTCGGCTCGGGCTTCGGCGCGGCGCCGCCGCTCGATACGCGTGCGCCCGATTACGGGCAGCCGTATGCGGTGCCGCCGGTCGCGCAGCAGACGCGGCAGACGCCTGACCGGATCGGCGTCTATCTGCAGGATCAGGTGCGTTGGGATCGGTGGGTGTTCACGCTCGGCGGGCGCGAGGAGTGGTCACGCACGACGACCGATGACCTGCTGCGGTCCGCGAGCGTGCGGCAGAGTACGCGGGCGTTCACGGGGCGTGCTGGGGCGGTCTATCTGTTCGATAGCGGCTTTGCGCCGTACATGAGCTATTCGACTTCATTCGAGCCGGCGCTCGGCACGCGTTTCGATGGTCAGCCGTTCACGCCGACGAAGGCGAAGCAGTTCGAGGTCGGGTTGCGTTATCAGTCGCCGGACCGGCTGCAGAACGCGTCGATCGCGGCGTTCGATATTCGCCAGCGCAATGTCCTGACCGCTGATCCGGAGCATCCGTTCTTCAGCGTGCAGACGGGCGAGGTGCGATCGCGCGGGATCGAGCTGGAAGGGCGGGCGCGTGTGTGGAAGCAACTGGATGTGATTGCTGCGTACACCTATCTTGATACGACGGTGCAGGCCGATACGGATCCGACCGTGGTCGGCAAGCGCGTGGCGGCGGTGCCGCGCCATCTCGCGTCGCTTTGGCTGGACTATGCGGTTGAGCGGCCGGGGTTGCGCGGGTTGAGGGTCGGTGGTGGTGTGCGTTATGTGGGGCGCAGCGCGGGTGACAACGTCAATACGTTCGATGTGCCGGCTGTCGTGCTTTTTGATCTCGGGCTGTCGTATGACCTTGGAGTCGAACGGTCCGCGTGGAAGGGATGGCGCGTTGCGGCGCATGTGAACAACCTGTTTGACCGGACTTATGTGTCGTCGTGTTTTTCAGCGGGTGGGTGTTTCTATGGCACGCGGTTGATGGTGACGGGCGATGTTAGTTATCGGTGGTGATCGGACGGTGGGTGGGGTTGTTGCGATACAGGTGCGGGCTGTGCACGTGCGACTAGCCCGGCCACGCTGCCGCCCGGATACACTGACGCCTTCGCCGTAGGCATCGCGGCAGCGTGGGCCGTCGGCTGCGGATTCGTGGAGAGATCACCCATGAGCATCGTCGTTCGCCGAAACCGGATCGCCGTTCATCTGTGCCGGGTGCTGGCCTCGGGCGCGTTGATCGCTTCCGTCGTCGGCTGTGCGGCGACAGCGGTCGACGACACGTCCATCGCGCCGGATCTGCATGAAACCGTCGTCAAGGTCCCGGTCGATGAGGGGGCGAGCACGCGCGACATCGTCGCCACCACCTACATGCCGGATGGTCCCGGACCCTTTCCGCTGATCGTGCTGAGCCACGGCAGCCCGCCCGATCCGCTCGACCGGCCGAAGGTGCGCCGCTATCGCGCGTTGCCGCAGATCCGGACGTTCGTGAAGCTCGGCTTCGCGGTCATCGTGCCGATCCGCCGCGGATACGGAGCGACGGGCGGGGTCGATGAAGAGGATGCGGGTTCGTGCCGGCATCCGGATTACCTTGCTGCGGGGCAGCAGGCCGCGCGCGATGTGCTCGCGGCCGTGCGGTATGCGCAGGCGTTGCCGCAGGTGGATCGAAACCGCGTTGTATTGGTCGGGCAATCGGCGGGTGGTTTTGCGTCGCTGGCGGCGGCGAGCTACGCGCCGCAAGGGGTGGTTGCGGTGGTGAATTTCTCGGGTGGGCGTGGGGGGAACCCGACGACTCATCCCGGCATGCCGTGCGATCCGAAGCAGATGGCCGACACGATCGGGCATTTCGCGAGTACGACACAGGTGCCGGTGCTGTGGCATTACGTGCAGAACGACAAGTATTTCGCGCCGGAGGTCGTGGCGACCTGGTTTGCCGCGTTTCAGGGGGCGGGTGGGCGTGGACAGATGATTGTTGAACCGCCGTTTGGCAAGAACGGGCACGGGATGTTTGCGGTCAAGGAGGCGATACCGATTTGGTTGCCGCACTTTGAGGCGTTTGTTGGGCCGTTGGTGGTGGTGAAGTAGGGGGCTGATTCGGGGGGGCGGTGGAATCGGGTCGCAGGGAGTGGGCACTTGCCTGTTGTGATCGTCGGCCGCAGGTCGGACGGTGGAGCGCGCTTGCGAGTCGTGGTTGCTGGCAGATTCGCATGGTCAAGTGGACCTATCCCGCGCGATGAGGACGCTAACGTACCCGTGCGTCTGCGAGCGGTACTTCAATGATCGGTAGTGCCTGTCCTTCGCTTGAAAGAGCCCCGTTCAGAAAGATAAGCCGAGGCCCGTGCTACAGGGTGTTGCAGCGGCCGCTGCCGGCCTGAAGCAGGCATTTCCCGTGCCAGACCGAATGACCCGAGCTCACTCGTCAACGGTCGATCGCGTCGCCACGTTCAAGAACATCGCCGAATGATTTCGAGGTCCTCAACACGCTCGACGGAGTAGTGTCCGTCGTGGCTGTCGATGTGATACACATCGACCTTCAGCGGCGTTCCAAAACGGACTGTTACCTCATAATTTTCCCCGGATTTGGGGGTGAAGCGAAAGGCGCTGTCGTATTGGTCTCGTCCCGGAAGGGCAACGCGCAGCGTCAGCAAGTGATCGGCTTGCATCCTGAGTTCGAAGTAACTTTGGTCGATATATTTATCGGCGATCGGCATTCCCAGCCTCGGCTGTTGTCGATGCGTCGAAAAGAGAATGATCGTGTGATCGTCTTTGAAACGAATACCCGCCACGCCAATGGGTTCGCCACCCAGCGGATCGCTCGGCACGTAGCAACCCGGCAACGGAGGGGGTTGATAGAGGTAGAACCTACCTTCGCCGATTTCACGGAAGCGGACGTTTGCAGTCGGCACGCCTGGCGGTGGCATGTAGTTTGTTGTTACACACCCTGTCACCGACAAGGAGAATGCAAACATCGCCAATCGAGTCACGAGTTTCGCCGCCGATGCTTTAACTTTCATTGGTGCGCAACCTCGTGTTTTACTTCTATCGTGCCGCTATAAGCATTGGGGATCGCCCACCGTTTGCCGGTTTGTGCCGTGAGAATCATCCGATCGGATTCTGACGAAGCCGAGTAGAGGATAAAGAATCGTGCGCCAGAAGGGACGATGAAGTAGGTTTGTCTGTAGTGGCCCTTCACGAAGGTCGATCCGTCGGTGCTCTCGAATGACTCGACGTTGCTGACAACGCGCTTGTCGGCATCGAGGAACATGACATACGGCTTCAGCACCGTTGCCAGCGGCAACCACGAACTCGAAAACCATGTGCGGACGCGCAAAGTGGTTGCCGTGGACTGTTGATCCAGGGAGAAGGGAGCATAGACGCCAAGGCCGTCTGGAAATCGAGCCACCGGAGAAGTGCTCGCGTCGAAGTCAATCGTCTTTGCATCGTTCAGTGCAAGTGGCTGATAAGACATTTCTGCGTAGCTCTTCACGCCGATCCGTGATTCAGCCAAAGGCGTAGCCACAAGTTGCCGGGTTGCACATCCACTAAGCGCCGCACAAATTAGCCCGATTCCAATCCAGAATTGCCGTTTCACGTCGTTCCCGAAATTCGATTTCCCAATAGATCCCTGATTACGGCAATCGGAGGCGATTCTTTAGTTCAAACGCGTGGATGAGCAATGTCCACCGAAAACAGGCCGGAACTCGGTGTCCGATGGCCGACGCAAAACGGACGTCTCACCTGTCTCGGCGTACGTGTCGCCTTGGCCGGCAAGCGACCGCCATTGCGGCAATCGAGCCGCGGCGGCCACTCGGATCGCCCCGGCCGGGTATGTCGATTGCTCGCCGATACATCGGAAGAATAAAACCCACCCCCGCCCAAACCCCCACCCAGCCAGCCTTCCCCCGCCCAACCCCCAAATCCCGTGGCCGATTTTGTCACCACATGGGCCGGATATGACAATAAGAATCGCCTGCCCTAGGATTACGATGCCTCACGTCGTCGCCCGGGCCTGAGCCGGTTTTCCCGCCTCTCGCCCGATAGCGCCCCTCCTATATCGTCTGATTGGAACATCGACCATGAGCTATCACGCCCCCGTCAAGGACATGCTGTTCGTGCTGAAGGAACTGGCCGGCATCGACGCCGTTGCGCAGTTGCCGGGCTTCGAGGATGCCGGTTACGACACGGCGCAGGCCGTGCTCGACGAGTCCGCGAAGTTCTGCGGCGAGGTGCTGGCCCCGCTGAACGTCGAAGGCGACCGCAACCCGAGCAGCTGGAAGGACGGCGTGGT
Organism: Burkholderia sp. Tr-20390; assembly: GCF_017104595.1. Taxonomy (NCBI): domain Bacteria; kingdom Pseudomonadati; phylum Pseudomonadota; class Betaproteobacteria; order Burkholderiales; family Burkholderiaceae; genus Burkholderia; species Burkholderia sp. Tr-20390. The sequence continues at coordinate 12,250 of NZ_JAAGPC010000053.1, forward strand.
GACCGCGACGCCGGGTTTCGGCGAAGCATTCCGCCAGTTCGTCGAAGGCGGCTGGCAGGGGCTGCAGCACCCGTCCGAATACGACGGCCAGGGGCTGCCGAAGCTGATCGCGACGCCGTGCATCGAGATGCTGAACGCATCGAACCTGTCGTTCGCGCTCTGTCCGCTCCTCACCGACGGCGCGATCGAAGCGCTGCTGACGGCGGGCACCGACGAGCAGAAGCAACGCTACGTGCCGAAGCTGATCTCGGGCGAATGGACCGGCACGATGAACCTGACCGAGCCGCAGGCCGGCTCCGACCTCGCACTGGTGCGCTCGCGCGCCGAGCCGCAGGGCGACGGCACGTACAAGGTGTTCGGCACGAAGATCTTCATCACGTGGGGCGAGCACGACATGGCGGACAACATCGTCCACCTGGTGCTGGCGCGCACGCCGAACGCGCCGGAAGGCGTGAAGGGCATCTCGCTGTTCATCGTGCCGAAGTTCATGGTCAACGACGACGGCTCGCTCGGCGCACGCAACGACGTGCACTGCGTGTCGATCGAGCACAAGCTCGGGATCAAGGCGAGCCCGACGGCGGTGCTGCAGTACGGCGACCACGGCGGCGCGATCGGCTACCTGGTCGGCGAGGAAAACCGCGGCCTCGAATACATGTTCATCATGATGAACGCGGCGCGCTTCGGCGTCGGGATGCAGGGGATCGGCGTGGCCGACCGCGCCTACCAGAAGGCCGCGGAATTCGCGAAGGAGCGCGTGCAGAGCCGCCCGGTCGACGGTTCGGCCAAGCAGTCGGTGACGATCATCCATCACCCGGACGTGCGTCGCATGCTCGGCACGATGCGCGCGCTGACCGAAGGCGCGCGGGCGCTGGCCTACGTGGCTGCCGCGCACAGCGACATTGCCCACCGCCATTCGGACGAGGCGACGCGGGCCCGTCATCAGGCAATCTACGAGTATCTGGTGCCGGTCGTGAAGGGCTGGAGCACGGAGATGGTGAACGACGTGGCGAGCCTGGGCGTGCAGGTGCACGGCGGGATGGGCTTCATCGAGGAGACGGGCGCGGCGCAGTATTACCGCGATGCCCGTATCCTGGCGATCTATGAAGGCACGACGGCAATCCAGGCGAACGACCTGGTGGGCCGCAAGACGATGCGCGACGGCGGCGCGGTGGCGAAGGCGCTGATCGCGGAGATCGGCGACACGGTCGCGGCGCTGGGCAAGCTGGACGGCGCGGCGGCTGCGTCGGTGAAGGCGAAGCTGGAGAAGGGCGCGAAGGCGCTGTCGTCGGTGGTCGATTACGTGGTGGCGAACGCGAAGCAGGACCCGAATGCGGTGTTCGCGGGCAGCGTGCCGTACCTGAAGCTGGCGGGCGTGGTGCTGTGCGGGTGGCAGATGGGCCGCGCGCTGGTGGCGGCGCACGCGAACCGCGCGAGCGACCCGGCGTTCTTCGATGCGAAGATCGCGATCGCGCAATGCTATGCGGAACACGTGCTGGTGCAGGCAGGCGCATTCGAAGCGTCGATCGTCGGCACGAAGGGCAACGAGGGCGTGCTCGCGTTGACGGAAGACCAGTTCTGACCGCTGACGGTCGGGACGCAGGAGGAGACAGGATTTTGACCACACAGGACTTGCTCGCGCAGTACGGCCCGCGCGAATCGATGGAATACGACGTCGTGATCGTCGGCGGCGGCCCCGCCGGGCTGTCGGCGGCGATCCGGCTCAAGCAGCTGGCCGCCGAGAAAGGCACCGAGATCGGCGTGTGCGTGCTCGAGAAGGGTTCCGAGATCGGCGCGCACATCCTGTCGGGCGCGGTGATGGACCCGCGCGCGATCAACGAACTGTTCCCCGACTGGAAGGAACGCGGTGCACCGCTCGACGTCGAGGTGACGGAAGACCGCTTCCTGTTCCTGTCCGAGAAGAGCTCGGTCACCACGCCGAACTGGGCGCTGCCCGCCAACTTCCAGAACCACGGCAACTACGTGATTTCGCTGGGCAACGTCACGCGCTGGCTTGGGGCACAGGCCGAAGCGCTCGGTGTCGAGATTTTCCCCGGCTTCCCGGCCGCCGAGATCCTGTACAACGACGACGGCTCCGTGAAGGGCGTCGCGACCGGCAACATGGGCGTGGGCAAGGACGGCGAGCCGACCGAGAACTTCCAGCTCGGCATGGAACTGCACGCGAAGTACACGCTGTTCGCCGAAGGTTGCCGCGGCCACCTCGGCCGCCAGCTGATCTCGAAGTTCAAGCTCGACGCGAACGCGGATCCGCAGGCCTATGGGATCGGCATCAAGGAACTGTGGGAGATCGATCCGGCCAAGCACAAGCCGGGCCTCGTGATCCACACGGCCGGCTGGCCGCTGAAGTCGGACACCTACGGCGGCTCGTTCCTGTATCACATGGACAACAACCAGGTCGTGGTCGGCTTCGTGGTGGGCCTCGGCTACACGAACCCGTACCTGTCGCCGTTCGAGGAATTCCAGCGCTACAAGACGCACCCGTCGATCCGCGCGTTCCTGGAAGGCGGCAAGCGCGTGTCGTACGGCGCGCGCGCGATCACGGCCGGCGGGCTGCTGTCGCTGCCGAAGACGGTGTTCCCGGGCGGCGCGCTGATCGGCGACGACGCGGGCTTCCTGAACGCGTCGCGGATCAAGGGCAGCCATGCGGCGATCAAGACCGGCATGCTCGCGGCCGACGCCGCATTCGACGCGGTGCAGGCCGGCCGCCAGAGCGACGAGCTCAACGCGTACCCGGACGCCTTCAAGCAGTCGTGGCTGTACACGGAGCTGTATCGTGCGCGCAACTTCAAGCAGTGGATGGCGAAGGGCCTGTACCTCGGCACACTGATGGTCGGGCTGGAGCAGAAGGTGATGGGCGGCAACGTGCCGTGGACGCTGCACCACAAGCATGCGGATCACGAAATGCTGAAGCCGGCGTCGCAATGCCAGCCGATCGAGTATCCGAAGCCGGACGGCAAGCTGACGTTCGACCGTCTCTCGTCGGTGTTCATCTCGAACACGAACCACGAGGAGAACCAGCCGGCGCACCTGACGCTGAAGGATGCGAGCGTGCCGGTGAACGTGAACCTGCGCACGTACGCGGGGCCGGAGGGGCGCTTCTGCCCGGCGGCCGTGTATGAGTTCGTGAAGAACGACGACGGCAGCGATCGCCTGGTGATCAACGCGCAGAACTGCGTGCACTGCAAGACCTGCGACATCAAGGACCCGACGCAGAACATCGTGTGGGTCACGCCCGAAGGCGGCGGCGGGCCGAATTACCCGAACATGTAACGCAACGCATCCCCGCGCCCGCGGGCGCGAACGAACCGGAGTGAGACGATGAGCAATGCAGCGAAAGAAGTCGTGGTGGTGAGCGGTGTCCGTACCGCGATCGGTGATTTCGGCGGCAGCCTGAAGGATTTCTCGCCGACCGACCTCGGTGCGAAGGTGGTCGCCGAAGTGCTGTCGCGTGCGAACGTGTCGGGCGACGCAGTCGGGCATGTCGTGTTCGGCCACGTCGTGAACACCGAGCCGAAGGACATGTATCTCGCGCGCGTCGCGGCGATCAATGGCGGCGTGGCGCAGCACACGCCCGCACTGACCGTGAACCGCCTGTGCGGTTCGGGCCTGCAGGCGATCGTGTCGGCCGCGCAGACGATCATGCTCGGCGACGCCGACATCGCGATCGGCGGCGGCTCGGAAAGCATGAGCCGCGCCCCGTACACCGTGCCGGCCGCGCGCTTCGGCCAGCGCATGGGTGACGGCAAGCTCGTCGACATGATGCTCGGCGCGCTGCACGACCCGTTCCAGACGATCCACATGGGCGTGACGGCCGAGAACGTCGCGGCGAAGTACGGCATCTCGCGCGACGCGCAGGATGCGCTGGCGCTCGAATCGCATCGTCGCGCGGCGCGCGCGATCGCGGAAGGGCGCTTCAAGGATCAGATCCTGCCGATCTCGATTCGCACGAAGAAGGGCGAGGTTGCGTTCGACACCGACGAGCACGTGCGCCTCGAAGCCAGCGCGGATGATTTCACGAAGCTGAAGCCGGTGTTCCAGAAGGAGAACGGCACCGTGACGGCCGGCAACGCGTCGGGCATCAACGATGCGGCCGCGGCCGTGCTGATGATGAGCGCGGACGCCGCGCGCGCGCAGGGCGTGAAGCCGCTTGCCCGCCTCGTCGCATATGCGCACGCGGGTGTCGATCCGGCGTACATGGGCATCGGCCCGGTGCCGGCCACGCAGAAGGCGCTCGAACGCGCGGGCCTGAAGATCAGCGATCTCGACGTGATCGAGGCGAACGAGGCGTTCGCGGCCCAGGCATGCGCGGTCACGCAGGAACTCGGCCTCGATCCGGCGAAGGTCAACCCGAACGGCTCGGGCATCTCGCTCGGCCACCCGATCGGTGCGACCGGCGCGCTGATCACGGTCAAGGCGCTGTACGAACTGAAGCGCATCGGCGGGCGTTACGCGCTCGTGACGATGTGTATCGGCGGCGGCCAGGGGATTGCTGCGATCTTCGAGAACATCTGATAATCGAACGCTCAGCACCCGAACACACAGGAAATTTCATGGCCATCGAAATCGTCGGCGTCGTGGGCGCCGGAACCATGGGCAACGGCATTGCGCAGACCGCCGCCGTTGCGGGTCTCAACGTCGTGATGATCGACGTCAGCGACGCGGCGCTCGAGAAGGGCATCGCGACGCTGAAGGGCAGCCTCGAGCGGCTCGTGTCGAAGGACAAGCTCGACGCCGCCACGCGCGATGCGGCGCTCGCGCGCATCACGACGTCGACCGACTACGCGAAGCTCGCAGCGGCCGATATCGTGATCGAAGCCGCGACCGAGAACGTCGAGCTGAAGGGCCGCATCCTGAAGCAGATCGAGGCCGTCGCGCGGCCTGAAGCGATCATCGCGACCAACACGTCGTCGATCTCGATCACCGCGCTCGCGGCGCCGCTCGCCGATCCGGCGCGCTTCGTCGGCATGCACTTCTTCAACCCGGTGCCGCTGATGCCGCTCGTCGAGATCATCCGCGGGCTGCAGACGAGTGACGCGACCGCGTCGGCGGTGCGCGAGCTGACCGAGCGTTTCGACAAGTCGCCGATCGGCGTGCGCAATTCGCCGGGCTTCGTCGTGAACCGGATTCTCGTGCCGATGATCAACGAAGCGTTCTTCGTGCTGGCGGAAGGCATCGCGTCGGCCGAGGAGATCGACGCGGGGATGAAGCTCGGCGCGAACCACCCGATCGGGCCGCTCGCGCTGGCCGACCTCGTCGGCCTCGACGTGTGCCTCGCGGTGATGGACGTGTTCGTGAAGGACTTCGGCGATCCGAAGTATCGTGCATGCCCGCTGCTGCGCGAGATGGTGACGGCCGGCAGGCTCGGGCGGAAGACGGGGCGTGGGGTGTACGACTACAGCAAGTAAGCGGAAGGCTGGAAAGGCTTCAACGCGGGTGGTGAGTCGTGCCGGATGGTGTCGTTCATCCGGTGCGGTTCGCCACCCGCGTTTTTCATTTGGGGAAGTGGCTCGCCGAATCCTGTCCGCAAGGCAGTGAGGCATGCGCGTTGCCGCGCGACCGGAGACAGGCGGACCGTGCCGGCCGGCTGAATTGTTTCTCGAATCGATTTTAATTTTAAAATAGTTTAACTAATTAACCATGATATCTTTCATGTAGATTAAATTGACGTTTCAAGATGTAATGTTATATCGTGATTGCCCAAAAACAACCGAGAGAATATAAAGTGGCAATAAACGAGGGGTTTCAAAAAAAACGCCGCTGGTCGGCCATCGTCGCGTGGTCGGTATTCGCCGGACTGGCCGGCACCGCATCGGCCAATACCGAGCCGGCGCAGCAGACGCAACCCAGGCAGGCGCGCATGCCTCGCGTGCCGCAGAATCTGCCGGTGTCGCCCGAGCAGGCGCAGTTCAACCTGCCGCTCAGCGAACAGGATCGCGCGGCGCTGACCCGGCCCTCGCCGCTCAAGCAGCCGGCCACGCGCAGCAAGCGCAGCACGTCGGGCGCCGATTGCCGCGACATGTCGGTGATGACCCAGTATCGCGGCGCGGCACTCGCCGATTACATCGCGAATCTTCCCGATTACGAATGCCATTACGGCTTGTTCTCGGTCGATAAAGCGCAGGCCACACAGATCTTCAATGCCGAAAACGTGCACGCTGTCGCGGGTCGTTTCGTGCAGGAAATCTATCAATACGATGCGAGCAATTTGATCCTGGTCAATTTGCTGATTTATCTGCGTGCCGCTTATTACCAATATGATGTATCGGGAATTGCAAACCCGATTCCGAATCTCGCGGTGTCGCTGCGCCCGTATATCAAGCAAAGCCTGGAGGGTGATGCGCTCTATCGCGACAATTCGCGTGCGCCGAGCACCGCGAACGAGCTGATGAAGCTCATCACGAACATGCGGGATGAAGCGTACTACCTGCCGACGCTGAAGAACCGCATCGCGTCCTACACCGTGAGCGCGGCGAATCCGCAGGCAGCGGCGCCGCTGCTGCAGCGCAGTGCGGCGGGCGGCTTCACCGGCTTGCTCACGGTGTTCTTCTACGCGCACCAGCGCAGCGGCGCGCAACCGATGCTCGACAGCGATGCGACGCTCCCGGAGACGCTCAACCGCTTCGTCACCGCGAACCGCGCGAGCCTGTCGAACACGAGCGCCGCCTATCAGCTGGCCGACGCGGCGCGCGAAACGTTTCGCTTCCTCCGCTATCCGGCGCAGAAGCCGCGCGTGAAGAAAATGATCCAGGACATGCTCGCGTCGACGAGCATGACGGGCGCGGACAGCGACCTCTGGCTCGCGGCGGCGGAAGCGGTCGACTACGGCGATCCGGGCAACTGCGCGGACTACGGCACCTGCGACTACAAGAAGCGGTTGACCGACGTGGTGCTCTCGCATCGCTACGCATGCAATGCGGGCGTGCGCATTCTCGCGCAGGACATGACGCCGCCGCAGCTGCAGTCGGTCTGCACGGCGGTCGCGCGGCAGGACGACTACTTCCACCGGATGATGAAGACCGGGCGCAAGCCGGTCGCGGGCGATCGCAACGACACGATCGAACTCGTCATTTTCGATGACTACGCGAACTATCGAAAATACGCGTCGGTGATCTACGGCATCAGCACCGACAACGGCGGCATGTACCTCGAGGGCGATCCGTCCGCGCCGGGCAATCAGGCGCGCTTCATCGCGCACGAGGCATCGTGGCTGCGGCCCGAGTTCAAGGTGTGGAATCTCGAGCACGAGTTCACGCACTATCTCGACGGTCGCTACGACATGGCGGGCGACTTCTCGGTGAGCACCGCGAAGCCGACCGTGTGGTGGATCGAAGGTGTCGCCGAGTATCTGTCGAGAAAGAACGACAACCCGGAGTCGATCGACGCGGTGCGCACGGGCGCGTACCGGTTCTCGGACGTGCTCGGCACGCGTTACACGTCGAGCGACTACGTCACGCGCGCGTACCGGTGGGGCTACATGGCGACGCGCTTCATGTTCGAGCGCCATCGCGCGGACGTCGACACGATCGTGTCACGCTTCCGGGTGGGCGATTACGACGGGTACGCAAACCATGTCGCTTACATCGGCAATCGCTACGACACCGAGTTCGCCGACTGGGCGCGCAGCGCGACGACGGCGGGCGAGCCGCCGGTGCCGGCGAAGCGCTGAGCGGCACGGGCCGGCGCCGCGTGATCGGATGCCGGCCTTCGATCGTCACCTCCGCTCTGCCCGGGTGCTCCGCGCCAGCCTGCGCGAACGGTTGCGCTTCCCGGATGTCAGTCACGCGCCGTCGGCATCGCGCGCGTCTATCGCGCGCCTTTCTTCCACGACCGAAACAAATCCAGCAGCGCGCGGCACGGCGTTGACGTTGCACCCCCGCGTCGCCATACCGCACCGACATCCATCGTCGGGACGGTCACACTCAGGTTGCGCCGGCTGATCCGGTTTCCTTCCAGGGACCACGGACGATAGACGAGATCCGACAGGATCGTGACGCCTTGTCCGAGCGCCACGAGGCTTCTGACGGCCTCGATCGATTTGCTCTGCATCCGGACGTTCGGCGTGATGCCGTAGCTTCCCCAGTACTTGCCGACGGTGCGCAGGTGCTCGTCCATGTCCAGGAGCAGGTAGTTTTCGCGCGCGACGTCCTCCAGCGTGACCCGATGCGCGTCCTGCAGCGGATGATCCGGATGGGTCCACAGCCTGCGCGGCGAGCGAAGCATCGTCTCGTATTTCAAGTCGCGAATCTCCGCCGTGTTCGACACGAGGAGCAGTGCGATATCGAGGCGGTCGTCGACGAGCATGTCCTCGATCGCTTCGCGCTCGCTTTCGACGATGCTGACGCTCAGGTTGCCGAACCGTTGGGAAAAGACCGACATCAGCGACGGCATCAGATAAGCCGAGATGGTTTCGGTCACGCCGATACGAACATGCCCCGAGATCTGCTCGGGCTCTTCCTGCGCCGCCACCACGGCGCGATCGATCGACAGGGTCGCGTGTTGCACGTGACGCAGGAATCGCTCGCCGGCCGGTGTCAGCCGCACCCCTCTCGAATGACGCTGAAGCAGCGTGACGCCCACCATCTCCTCGAGATTCTTCAGTGCGATGGTCATCGACGACTGGGACACCGAGCACAGGTTGGCCGACTGCGAAATCTGGCCCGTGTCGGCCACGGAGACGAAATACTCGATCTGGCGAAGCGTGATGTGCGTGCTCACGGGCGAGGCTCCAGGCAATCCGGGCGGCGCCGGAACGGCGCCGCCTCGACGGTCCGAACGGTACACCGGATCGGGTCGCGCGATATTGATTCAATATATATCACGCCATCAAAAGGATGAATTTGTCATGGCCGTTGCCGCTTCATAGCATGGAGTCAAACATGAAGCGGACGACGCGAATCGATGGATACGCAGGAGAAAAAGGGCTATTGCACGTTGTGCCGGTCGCGGTGCGGCACGATCAACGTCGTGCGTGGCGACATGATGATCAAGGTGCGGCCCGACGACACGCACCCGACCGGCCAGGCGATGTGCATGAAGGGGAAAGCCGCACCTGAACTCGTGCATAGCCCGAACCGGGTGCTGTATCCGATGCGGCGGACCCGGCCCAAGGGTGCCGCCGATCCGGGCTGGCAGCGCATCGGCTGGGACGAGGCGCTGTCCGAGATCGCGGAGCGCCTTGCGCATTTCAAGCGCGAGAACGGCGCCGAATCGGTGGCGTTCGGCGTCACGACGCCGAGCGGCACACCCATGAGCGACAGTATCGACTGGGTCGAACGGTTCGCCTGGTTGTTCGGAAGTCCGAACATCTGCTACGCGACCGAGATCTGCAACTGGCACAAGGACAGCGCGCATGTCTTCACGTTCGGCTGCGGCATGCCGACCGCGGATTATCAGCATGCCGATCTCATCGTTCTGTGGGGCAACAATCCCGCCAATACGTGGCTGGCCCAGGCCGATGCGATCGCAAAGGGGCGGCGCCGCGGAGCGAAACTGATCGTCGTCGATCCGCGGCCGACGCCGCTCGCACGCGAGGCGGACCTGTGGCTGCGTGTCAATCCCGGCACCGATGGCGCGCTCGCGATGGCCATCGCGAGGCAGATGATCGCGATCGGCAACGTCGACGAACCCTTCGTCCGGCGATGGACGAACGGCCCGTTGCTGGTGCGTGCCGATACCGGACGGTTTCTGCGCGAACGGGATATCGACCCACGAGCGTCGGGCAACCGATACGCATGCTGGAACCGGACGCTCGATCGGCTCGAACTGGTTGAAGAAAGGGCCGGTACGGCGCTTTCCGATCTGTTGATGACGGGTACACGCCACGTCGGGATCACGGACTCGTCCGGCCGTTGCACGCAAGTGGAATGCACGCCTGCGTTCGACCTCTATTCGCGTGCGCTCGCAGCCTATACGCCGGACCATGCCAGCACGATCACCGGCGTCGATGCCGCCGACATCATGAAGGCCGCGCACATGCTGCATCCCGGGCAGGGCATTGCGTATCACGCGTGGTCCGGCGTGGGGATGCACACCAATGCCACGCAGACGGAGCGCGCCATTGCGACGTTGTATGCGTTGACGGGCGCGTTCGGTACGCGCGGCTCCAATCGGGAATGGGCGAAGCAGCCGGCCAATGCGGTCAGCAGCTACGCGATGCTGAATCCGCAGCAGCGCGCGAAGGCGCTCGGCCTGGCGGAACGGCCGCTTGGTCCGCCGTCGCAGGGTTGGGTGACGGCACGCGACGTCTATCGCGCGATTCTCGACGCCGAGCCCTATCGGGTACGCGCGCTGTTCGCGTTCGGCACGAACATGGTGCTGTCCCAGGCGGACGGCGGCATCGCCCACGATGCGCTGTGCGCGCTCGATTTTCACGTTCACTGCGATCTCTTCGAGACGCCGTCGTCGCGCTACGCGGACATCCTGCTGCCCGTGAACACGCCGTGGGAGCGGGAGGGCCTGCGGCTCGGCTTCGAGATCAACGAACGTGCGGTCGAACTCGTCCAGTTGAGACAGCGCATGGTGTCGCCGCGAGGGGAAAGCCGCGCTGACTACGACATCGTCTTCGATCTGGCCGTTCGGCTCGGCATGAAGGACCGGTTCTTCGGCGGCAGCATCGAGGCGGGATGGAATCATGTGCTCGAGCCGCTCGGGATGGACGTCGCGATGCTGCGCGAACATCCGGAGGGGATATCGCGGCCGTTGACGCAATACGAGCGTCGATACGCTTCGGCGACACCTGACGGCGCGCGCGGTTTCAACACGGAGACGTCGCGGGTCGAACTGTATTCCGAGCAGTTGCATCGTCACGGCTACCCGGCGGTGCCTCGATATGTGCCGCCGCAGCATGGACAGGGGGGGGAGGCGAACGATCGCCGCCGCTTCCCCTGCACGCTGACCTCGATGAAGAACGGCTACTACTGCCACAGTCAGCACCGCGGGCTCCCGAGCCTGCGCCGCCGCGCGCCGTACCCCGTCGCGGAACTCAATGACGCGCTGGCGGCGGAACACGGCATCGTCGACGACGACTGGTTCCTGATCGAAACGGCGAACGGTCAGGCGCGCTTCAAGGCACGCGTCGTGCCGGAGCTTGCGCATGATGTGATCGTGGCCGAATACGGCTGGTGGCAGGCCTGCGACGAGATCGGCATGGATGCGCTCGCCGTGGACGGGCGCAACCACAGCAACTTCAACCGGCTGGTTTCGGCGGCCACGCTCGACCCGGTGAGCGGATCGTCGCCGCTGCGTTCCGTCCGCTGCCGCATCCGCCCGGACCCGTCGATCGATCCGTCGCGCCGTGCGTGGAAAGGGCTGCGGGATTGTGTCGTCTCCGCCATCCACGAGGAAGCGAGCGGCGTGCGAACCGTCACGTTCCGGGCGTCGGATAGTGGGGCGTTGCCGGACTACTTGCCCGGGCAGCACGTGACCGTGCACGTTCCGACGCTGGGCGACGGCGGGACGACACGCGCCTATTCATTGACGGGCGCCGCCTGCGAAGACGATCGCCGGACTTACGCCATTTCGGTGCGTCACCAGAAGGGCAGAACCGGGGAGGGTGTTCCGTTCGAAGGTGCGATGTCCTCCCATATCCATCGATCGCTCGAGGTGGGGGACCCCGTGTTGCTCGGCGCGCCCGCCGGCACCTTCATCGTACCGCCGGCGTCGAAGCAGCCCGTCGTGATGTTCGCGGGCGGCATCGGCATCACGCCGTTCATCTCCTATCTGGAGTCGATCCGGGATCGGGGCGCGCAGGCGCCGGAATCGAAACTCTTCTATGCGAACCTGAACAGCGCGACGCACGCGTTCCGCGCGCGCATCGAGACACTGAAGCAGCGGCTGCCGAAGCTGGAAGTCGTCAACTGCTACAACCAGCCGCACGACGAGGTGCTCGGGCGTGACTATCAGATGAAGGGCTATCTGACGGCGGACGTCGTCAGTGACGACCTGATTCGACGGCGCGCGCGGTTTTACTTGTGCGGCCCGGAACCGATGATGCAGGCGATTACCGCGGGACTGATCGAACGCGGTGTTCCGTCCTTCGACATCTTCAAGGAGGCGTTCAGGTCACCGTCCAGGCCGGCGCCCGACCCGTCGAAGCGATTCGTCGTCCAGTTCACCCGATCGCGTCGCGTGGCCACCTGGACGCCTAGTGACGGCAGCCTGCTGTCGTTCGCGGAGTCGCTCGGGGTCGCCCTGCCGAGCGGCTGCCGTGTCGGGCAGTGCGAGAGCTGCGCGGTCAAGGTCGTATCGGGTGAAGTCGCGCATTTGAGCGGGCACGGGCCCGATGAAGCGGATGTGTGTCTCGCCTGTCAGGCCATTCCGGCAACCGACGTTGCCATCGATGCATGAACCCGCCGAAGGATAAGTTCACCATGAAATATTTTGACGCCGTGTCAACACGTGACGCACTGGATTTTGAATCGCTGGTATCGCGTCTGAGGCAAGCGTTCGTCGACGGTTGTCACGTGCCGCTTCGCCATGCGCATGCGATCAATGCCGGCGGTGAAGACGAGGGCACGGTGCTCATCATGCCGGCGTGGGAAGACACCGGCTATCTGGGCATCAAGACGGTCAACATCTTCCCGGGGAATGCGAGGCACGGCTTGCCCGGGCTGCACTCGACTTACGTGCTCTATGACGGGCGAACGGGACAACCGCTTGCGCAGCTGGACGGGGACGAGATCACGTCGCGACGCACCGCGGCCGCATCGGCCCTGGCCGCGACCTATCTGGCCCGTCCGGATGCGTCGCGTCTCGTCCTGCTGGGCGCCGGACGCGTCGGCAGCCTGGTGCCGCTCGCGTATCGCAGCCAGTTGCCCATTTCGGACATCGAAGTGTGGGACAGGAATCCGCGGGCAGTGGCCGAGCTGGTCGATCGCCTGACCGGGCTCGGCTTCAACGCGGAGCCCGTTACCGATCTCGAGAAAAGCGTTCGGCGCGCGGACATCGTGAGTTGTGCGACGCTCGCGACGGAGCCGATCGTCTCCGGCAAGTGGCTTGCGCCGGGATCGCATCTCGACCTGATCGGCAGTTTCACGCCGCGCATGCGCGAGGCCGACGACGATTGCTTCCGGGATGCGGAGATTTACGTCGATACGGACGAAGCACCACAAAAGTCCGGTGATCTCCTTGGCCCGCTGTCACGCGGGGTCATCGCGATCGGCGACTTGAACCGGACATTGTCGGCATTGTGCAAGGGCGAAGCGAACGGCCGGCAGAACGACAGCGAGAGAACGGTGTTCAAGGCCGTCGGTACCGCGATGGAAGACCTGGCCGCTGCGATCCAGGTCTATGAAAAATCAAACTAGGGTGTTGACGGACAAGGAGACAAGGATGAAAGAGTTGACGGAAGTGCCGCGCGTCGATGCGCCGGCGACGGACCGCGAAGGCGCGTTCGAGCGAATGGCCGCCGGCGTCGCGCGCTGGTCGGAGAAGTGGTTCCCGGACGCCTATATCTTCGCCGCGATCGCCGTGGTCATCGTGGCGTTGGGCGCGCTTGCGATCGGCGCGCCGGTCAGGCAGGTCGGCGTGGCGTTCGGCGACGGCTTCTGGAGCCTCATCCCGTTCACGATGCAGATGGCGATCGTGGCCATTTCGGGTTATGTCGTCGCGGTATCGCCGCCCGCGTCGAAACTGATCGACGCGCTCGCGCGGCTGCCGTCGTCCGGACGGGCGGCCGTGGCGTTCGTCGCGCTCGTCAGCATCGTCGCCTCGTTGTTCAACTGGGCGATCAGCCTGATCTTCAGCGGCCTGCTGGTCCGGGCGCTGGCGCGTCGCGCCGATCTGCGCATGGACTACCGGGCCGCGGGCGCGGCCGCTTATCTCGGCATGGGGGCGACGTGGGCGCTGGGCTTGAGCTCGTCCGCATCGCAACTGCAAGCGAACCCGGACAGCTTGCCGAAGACCCTGCTCGCGATCACCGGCGTCATTCCGTTCGCGGAAACCATCTTCCTGCCGCAGTCGATGCTGATGGCTGCCGTGCTGACGGTCGTTTCGCTGCTGATTGCGTGGCTGTCCGCGCCCGGCGGCACGCGTGCAAAGACGGCGGCGGAGCTCGGGATTCCGCTCGACGAGGCCCACGCCGCGATCCCGCGCCCGAGTCGCCCGGGAGACTGGCTCGAGTACAGCCCGCTCATCACCCTCGCGATCGTTGCGATCGGGACGATCTGGATGGCGCACACGTTCACGACGAAAAATCCGCTGATCGCGATTTCGAACCTGAACACGTACAACTTCCTGTTCCTGATGCTGGGCATGCTGCTGAACTGGCGACCGAGGCGCTTCCTCAATGCCGTCGCGCGTTCCGTGCCGTCGGTGGCAGGTGTGCTGATCCAGTTTCCGCTGTACGGCGGCATCGCCTACATCCTGACCAAGGCGTCGGCGCCTGCCGGACTGCCGCTCTCCGATCATCTCGCGCATTTCTTCGTCGCGCTGTCCTCGCAAGCGTCGTTTCCGGCGGTGATGGGCGTGTACTCGGCCGTCCTCGGATTCTTCGTGCCGTCCGGCGGCGGCAAGTGGATCATCGAGGCGCCCTACGTAATCGAGGCGGCAAAACTGCTGCACGTCCACCTGGGCTGGGCGGTGACGGTCTACAACGCCGCCGAGGCGTTGCCGAACCTGGTCAATCCGTTCTGGATGCTGCCGCTCCTCGGTGTGCTCGGGCTGCGTGCCCGCGACATCGTCGGGTTCACGTTCACGCAGCTGGTGGTGCATCTTCCGCTGGTGATCTTCATGCTCTGGGCGCTTGCGAGCACGCTCAGCTACCATCCGCCCGTCATGCCGTGACGAAGGTCGGGCTTGCTTGCCGCCGGCGGAACGCGCATCCGGCAGGCGCGGGGTGAAGTCGGTGCCGGCCGCGTACTGCGTTGGACACGACTACGCGCCCAGCACCGACAGATCGCGCGGCAGCGCACGCTTGAACATGGCGAGGATCTGCTGCGCCGCCTTCGGCGGCAGTGTGATCGCATGGCGCACGGCCGCCGCGATCTGGATCATCATCAGCTCGGCGAATGTGCTCCGCTGCGCATGCGGAATATCGGGCGCCACTTCGCCCAGCGCATCCGCGAACAACCCCGCCAGAAACTCACCGTCCGCCCGGTCGAGTGCCTGCAGCGCGCGGTCGGCCTGCGTGGCCCGCCAGATGTCGCGCATCAGCGGCTCGTCGACGAACATCCGGTAGTAGCTGTCCGTGATGCGGGCGAGCGTGGCGTGCAGGTCGTCGAGCGTCTTCATCGTCGCGAGGTCGCGTCGCACGCAGACGTGGCCGGCTTCGTTGTAGCGCTCCGCAAGCGTGCCGATCACGGCCGCCTTGTCCGGAAAGTACTGGTACAGCGAGCCGAACGAGATGCCCGTGCGTTCGACGATGTCGCTCATCCGGAACGCATCGCAGCCTTTCTCGATCATCACTTCCGACGCGCACGCGAGGATGCGCTCGAACCGCTCGCGGCTGCGCTGCTGCGTCGGCACCAGCCGCGCGCGCGCCGGCGCATCCGCCGTGTCCGCCGTTGTTGCGGGCCCGTCGTTCTGCCCCGATTTTTGTCGGCCCATGCCGCCTCCAGAAAAACTTGACGTTGCTAATGCGAGAGTCTATCGTGTTTTCGAAACACGAGAAATTCTCGTATTTTAGCCAAAGGAGACGGTCATGTCGGCACTTCCCATCCTCATCGTCGGCGGTTCGGGCAAGACGGGCGCCCGCGTCGATGCCCGGCTGCGTGCGCGCGGCATCGCGACCCGCCCCGTGTCGCGCACGTCGGCCGTCCGCTTCGACTGGACGGCGCCCGACACGTGGCCGGCCGCGCTCGACGGTGTGTCGGCCGCGTACGTGACCTATCAGCCCGACCTGGCCGTCGAAGGCGCGGTGGATGCGATCGCCGCATTCGCGCGGCTTGCGCGGGAGCGCGGTGTCGAGCGGGTCGTGCTGCTGTCCGGGCGCGGCGAGCCCCGCGCGCAGGCCGCCGAGGCCGCGCTGCAGGCGTCGGGCGTGGGTTGGGGCGTGGTGCGCGCGAGCTGGTTCAACCAGAACTTCTCCGAGGGCTACCTGATCGACGGCGTGCTGGCCGGTGAAGTCGCGCTGCCGGCCGGCGCGGTGCGCGAGCCGTTCGTCGACGCGGACGACATCGCGGACGTCGCCGTGGCCGCGCTCACCGATGCGCGCTTCGCGAACCGCGTGATCGAGGTCACGGGGCCGCGCGCGCTGACGTTTGCCGAAGCGGTCGGCGAAATCGCACGAGCCGCCGGCCGGCCGGTCGTCTATCGCGAGATTCCGGCCGATGCGTTCGTCGCCGGATTGCGCGAGGCGGGCGTGCCGGAGCCGGTCGTCGCGCTGCTCGACGACCTGTTCGGCGTGGTGCTCGACGGGCGCAACAGCGCGGTGATGCACGGTATCGAAGCGACGCTCGGGCGGCCGGCGCGCGATTTCGCCGACTATGCGCGCGCGACGGCCGCCACCGGCGTGTGGAGCGCACGATCATGATCGCGTTCGCGACCGCCGCGTTGCTGTGGGGCTCGGCCATCGGCTGCGGGCTGATGGCCGGCGTGTATTTCGCGTTCTCGACGTTCGTGATGACGTCGCTCGGACGGATCGCGCCGCAGGCCGGCGTGGCCGCGATGAACGCGATCAACGTCGATATCGTGCGCTCGCCGTTCATGCCGCTGTTCCTCGTCACGACGCTGATGGCCCTCGCACTGGTCGTGCTCGCGCTGTTCGATCGCGAACAGCCGGGCGCGATGCTGACGGTCGCGGGCGGTGTGCTGTACGTGTTCGGGATGTTCGCGGTGACGATGGCCGTCAACGTGCCGCTCAACGATGCGCTCGCCGCGGCCGATCCGTCCACCGCGCAGGGCGCGGCGCTGTGGACGCGCTACGTGCACGACTGGACGATGTGGAATCACGTGCGCATGGTGGCGTCGGCAGCCGCGTGCGTGTGCTTCATCGCGGGGATTGCGGCGCGGTAGCGGCGCGCTTCATGCGGTGGGCGCGGCCTGTGCGGGCAACCGGCATTCGTCGAGCGCGCCGCACAAGAACCCGCCCTACGCATAAAACGCCGACGGCGACACGCCGAAATGCCGCTTGAACATCGCGGAGAACGCGCTCTGGCTGCTGTAGCCGTGATCCATCGCGACGGTCAGCACCTTCTCGCCGTGCGCGAGGCGCTTGAGCGCGAGCAGCAGCCGCGCCTGTTCGCGCCAGCGGCGGAAGCTGAGCCCCGTCTCGCGCCGGAATGCGCGATGGAGCGTGCGGACCGACAGCCCGAGCCGGTCGGCCCATTCGGCGATCGTGCGCAGGTCGTCGGGCGTGGCGACGAGCGCGTCGCAGATCGTGCGCAGGCGCGGGTCGTGCGGCCACGGCAGGTACAGCGGCAGCAGCGGCGCGACCGTCACCTCGGCGAGCAGCAGGTGCATCAGGTGGTCGTGGCGCGAGCCCGGCGCATAGTCGAGCGGCACGTCCACCGCGGCGAGGATCAGCTCGCGCAGCAGCGGATGCACTTCCACGACGCAGCTCCGCGCGGGCAGGTGCTCGACCGCGCCCGGCTCGACGAACACGGTGCGCATCTGCACGTCGCCGCTCATCTGCACCGTGTGGTCGAGACCGGCTTCGAGCCACACGCCGCGCGTCGGCGGCACGACCCACGACGCGCCTTCGGACTGCACGTGCATCACGCCCTCGATCGCATAGAGCAGCTGCGCGCGGCGATGCCGGTGCGGCGCGATCGACGTGCCGTGCGCGTACGTCGCCGCCATCGCCGAGACGGGCATCGGCGTCGATTCGAAGCGCAGGTGGGCACCGGGCGGGGTGGACTCGAGTGTCCGATTGGCGACAAGTCGTGACATTTTGGCGTGAGACAGGCAGGTGGACGGGCGGGCACGATGGCGTTCCCATCCACGCCAACCCCTGCCAGGATATTAATCCGTCGAATGCGATGAACAAGTCTCCTTTTCTGTTTCCCTTCTGCGCGATCGCGCTGTGGGCCGGCAACGTGGTCGTGTCGAAGCTGTCGGCGTCGACGATCGACCCGTCGGCGATCACCTTCTACCGGCTGCTGCTCGCCGTCGCGCTGATGAGCGTGTTCACGCTGCGCTCCGCGTGGCGCAATCGCGCGGCGCTCGTCGCGCACCTGCCGCAGCTCGCGGTGCTCGGCTTTCTCGCGATGGCGCTGTTCCAGAGCCTGTCCTACGAGGCCGCGAAAACGACCGGCGCGACCAACATGGCGATCATCACGGCGCTCGTGCCGCTGATGACGATGGCGCTCAGCTCGCTGCTGCTCGGTGATCCGCCCAGCGTCGGCATGATCGGCGGCGGGGTGCTGTCGCTCGCGGGCGTCGTCTACCTGATTGCCGAAGGGCACCCGACGACGATCGCCGCGCGCGGCGTGCATACGGGCGACCTGCTGATGCTGGCCGCGTCGGCCGCCTATGCGCTGTATGGCGTATTGCTCAAGCGCTGGCGCATCGGTGCGCTGCCGGCGTGGCAGTCGACCTACGTGCAGGCGCTTGCCGCGCTCGTCTTCATGGTGCCGATGCTGCTGCGCTTGCCCGCGCAGGCGGCGTGGCCGACGCGTGCGAGCGTGCCGCTGATCCTGTATGCCGGCGTGCTGGCGTCGGTGGTGCTGCCGTATCTGTGGATGCAGGGCGTGCGTCTGCTCGGCCCGAGCCGTTGCGCGATGTTCATGAACCTGCTGCCGGTGATGACGGCCGGCGGCGCGATCGTGCTGCTCGGCGAATCGCTGAAGCTGTATCACTTGATCGGCGGCGGCGTGGCGCTCGTCGGCGTGGCGATCGCGCAGCGGTTTCCGTTCCAGGCGAGCGCTTCGCAAGGGATGCGGCAATGAGCGGCGATCGCGACATGCAGCACCTGATGGACGCGCTGCCGGACCCGCGTGCATTCGTGGAGGGCCCGGCGCTCGCGCACCAGCTCGAACGGATCGCAGCCGCGCTCGAAGCGCTGGCAGGCAGCGGCCAGCCGGCGCCCGTCGACTTCGACGCGGCCGTTGCATTCCGCTGGCGCGGCTTCGACGGCGGGCCGCGAGCGGCGCCGCTCGAACCGGTCGCGTCACCCGCGCTCATCGCGTTCGATGCGCTGCGCAACGTCGAGCGGCAGGTGGCGATCGTCGAACGGAACACGCGGCAGTTCGTGCGCGGCTTCGCGGCCAATCACGTGCTGTTGACCGGCGCGCGCGGCACCGGGAAGTCGTCGATCGTGAAGGCGTGCCTGCATGCGTTCGCGCCGCAGGGGCTGCGGCTGATCGAGGTCGGCAAGGAGCAGTTGAGCGACCTGCCGGCGATCGTCGAGCTGGTGCGGGCGCGGCCGGAACGATACATCGTGTTCTGCGACGACTTGTCGTTCGAGGCGGGCGAGACCGGCTACAAGGAGCTGAAGACGGTGCTCGACGGCTCGGTCGCGAGCGACCTGTCGAACGTGCTGGTGTACGCGACGTCCAATCGCCGCCACCTGATGCCCGAGCAGGCGAGCGACAACGCGAACGTGTCGCGCGCGGAGAACGGCGAGCTGCATCCGGGCGACGCGGTGGAGGAGAAGATTTCGTTGTCCGAGCGATTCGGGATCTGGGTGACGTTTTACGGGTTCACGCAGGACGCGTATCTGACGGTGGTCGACAGCCGGCTGAGCGAAGCCGGGTTCGACACGGAGCAGATTCGCGCGGCGCGCGAACCGGCGCTGCAGTGGGCGCTGGAACGCGGTGCGCGGTCGGGGCGGATTGCCGTGCAGTTCGTGCGGGATTACATCGGGCGGATGGCGGAAGAGAGTGACGTGGATGAAAGCGCACGCGTGTTGCGAGCGGGTTGAGTGGGGCGTTACAAGACCCGCTCCGACAACACCCTGAACGCGACGTCCGGCACGACGAAGCACATCGGTTCGCCGGTCGCGCCGATGCGCGCGAGGAATTCGCCGCCGCCCACCGGTTCGACCGGTTTCAGCGGCCGAACCGCGTCGACATCGATCGGCAGGTCGATCGCCGCATGCGCGAGGCGGTCGCAGTCCGCGACATGCGCGACGGCCGCGTCCTGCAGCGACAGGTAGGCGACGGCGTCGCGCCAGCTTTCGAAGAACGGCGCGAACGCGTCGGGTAGCGTGGCGTCATCCGACATCGCCGCCGAGCAATGGAAATCGGGCGCGCTCCCGCTACCGCCCGACAGCCGCGTCCGATACCGTCCATCCTGCACTGCATGCGTGAAGCGCTCGGCGAGATGCGACGGCAGCGCATCGCTGAAGAGTCGGCTGCCGAGTGCATAGAGCGGATGATCGAACACGTTCTTGACGAACAGCACCGTGCGATCGGCCGGCACGCCGCCCGGCAGCGCATCGACGTAAAGCCGCCAGTTGCTTTGCAACGGCGACGGGAATACGCGTCGCAGCGGGCCCGCGATACGCGGGCCGAAATGGCGGTGCGCATAGGTGAGGATCGTGAACGGCGTGCGGCCGTCGCGGCTCGCGAGCGTGACACCGTGCGGCACCAGATGCGCGACGGCGGAGACATCGACGAGCCACGAGCAGTACACGACGTTCTCGACCTCGCTCGCGAGCTGCAGGAACGGCAGGCGCGACAGCAGCGCACGGCGTGTGCGCAGCAGCGGGCGACTCGCGACGAGCCGGTTGACGAGGCGGCCGACGGGGCCGGCGGACGGGGAAACGAAGGCGTTGTCCTGGAGCATGAGCGGCATTGTGCCGATGTCGCGGGGCGGGTGGAAGAGGCGTTGCGGTGCCCCTGTCGAAACTGTCAGGGCATGTCGATCGCGAGCGGACGGTAAGCGTTCTCATCGGATGGACGCAGGCGCCGCGCGCGAGCCGGCGCATAGGCGCGAAGCCTGGCATCGCGCCCGCGTCCGCCAATCCGTCGGCGGCCTGCAGCATCGGTCAATACCCCGACCCACTCCCCCCCTGATCCGTCACGATCGCCACCCCCGAACTCGTGCCGAGCCGCGTCGCGCCGGCCTCGATCATCGCGAGCGCGGCCGTGCGGTCGCGCACGCCGCCCGACGCCTTCACGCCGAGCACGGGGCCGACCGTGCGGCGCATCAGCGCGACATCCGCGAGCGTCGCGCCGCCGTGGCCGAACCCGGTCGACGTCTTCACGAACGCGACGCCGAGATCGCGGCACATCTCGCACACGCGCACCTTCTCGTCGTCGGTCAGCAGCCCCGTTTCCAGGATCACCTTGAGCGGCACCGCGCCGCATGCCTGGTGCACGGTTTCGATGTCGGCCTTCACGTCGTCGGCGCGGCCGCTCTTCAGCGCGCCGATGTTGATCACCATGTCGATCTCGCCGGCGCCCGCCGCGATCGCGGCGGTGGCTTCGAATGCCTTGGCGGCCGACAGCCCGGCGCCGAGCGGAAAGCCGACCACCGCACAGACGAGCACGCCGGTATCGGCCAGCTCGCGCGCGGCGAGCGGCACGTTCGCCGAATTCACGCAGACCGAGTAAAAGCGATGCTCGGCCGCCTGGCGGCAGAGTTCGCGGATCTGCGCGTCGCTCGCGTCGGGCGCGAGCAGCGTGTGATCGATGGTTTGAGCGAGTTGGGCGTTGGAAAGCGGCATGTTTCAGGACTCCACGGAGCGTGTGCCGGAAGGGCACACGTAAAGTTGATGTTTTCACATCGGTTTGTTACAAATACGACATTCCGGCCGGGCCCGCGCGCCCGGCACGACGAGCGACGGATGCAGCGGGCACGCAGGATACTGGCATGGAAACGAAGAAAGGCGAACGGATCAAGACATTGATGAACGTGCTGCAAGGGCAGAACGCGATTCATCTGAAGGAAGTGGCCGAGCTGTTCGGTGTGTCCGAGATGACGATCCGCCGCGATCTCGCGGACAACCCGCACGGCCTGAGCCTGATCGGCGGCTACGTGACGCGCCACTTCGCCGCGCAGCGCAGCGACATCGGCGAGTACGTGGTCAGCACCGAGAACGACCGGCAGACCGAGGAGAAGCGCCGCATCGGCAAGCTGGCCGCGCAGTTCGTGACGACCGGCGACACGATCTTCGTCGACTGCGGCTCGACCACGCCGTTCATCGTCGACTTCATTCCGGACGACCTCGAATTCACCGCCGTCTGCAATTCGCTGAACGTGTTCGCGAAGCTGCAGCAGAAGCCGCACTGCAGCGTGATCCTGTGCGGCGGCGCGTACCACCGCAAGAACATGGTGTTCGAATCGGTAGCCGAGACGGGCATCCTCGACACGGTGCGCGTGTCGAAGGCGTTCATCTCCGCCGCCGGCGTGAGCGACCGATGTGGCGTCACGTGCTTCAACTTCCACGAAGTCGACGCGAAGAAGAAGGTGATGGCGCGTGCGCAGAACCGCTTCCTGCTCGTCGACCACACGAAGTTCGACGAAGTGCGCGCGGCGTACTTCGCCGAGCTGACCGACTTCAACTACGTGATCTCGGACGGGCAACTGAGCCGCCGCTACGAAACGGCGATCCGCGAACACGGGATCGCGCTCGTGACCTGACGCCGCGCGGCCGCGCATCGCTTCACGCATGGCGGGCTTCCACCGCGCTCAGGTAGCCGGTGACGACGTCGAAGCGGCGCGTCGCGCCCGGCGCGAGCGCCGCCACATGGCCCTTGCGGCGTTCGGCTTCATACCCCTCGGGCTCGCAGGTCGACGGCAGCGCGAACGCGGCGACCTGCTGGTCCGCGTTGTGCAGGATCCAGCGTGTCGCGAGCGGGAATTGCTCGGGGCGGTACGCGGTGTGGAATGCGCCGCCATCCGGATGTTCGAGCAGGAAATGCGCGAGCCCGTCTGCATCCGTTTCCGCACCGTTCATGAAGAACACGATCTCCGGGTCGTACAGCGCGGGCGCATCGAGCGTGTGAAGCCGTTCCGGCTCGTGCGCGAGCGTGGCCGTGTAGTCGCGCCATGCGGCGGTCGGCCTGACGTGCGCGGGCACGCTGTCGCGCAATCGCAACCCGCCTCGAGGCAGCGCCTGCACGAAGCGACCGCCCGGCACGTACGCATAGTTCAGGTGCGCCATGTACATCAGGTCCATCGGCGCGCCGCCGAGATTCGTCACGTCCATCGCGATCGTCATCTGCGCGTCGTGCTCGGCGAGCCGCACCGACGGGCGCGCCATGTAGTGGCTGCCGAATCCCTGCACGTATTCGTATTCACCGGTCACCTCGACGAACGCGCCGCGCGCATCCGCGCCGACGACGACGCTCGCGCGATCCATCGGCGCGCACGGCATCTCGCCGTGCAGCGCATGTGTGTCGTCCGGCCCCGGGCAACCGTTGCGCAGCAGCCCGCTGTGGAACATGAAGCAACCGTAGGTATCGATGATCGACGCCGCGCGCTTCGGCTGCCGGAACATGTGCTTCATCGTCAGGTCGCGGCCGTCGAACGCGGCGGCCCAGATCATCTGGCCGAGATACGGCAGCACGACGAGGTGGCCGCGACGGTTCTCGAGCTTCAGCGCCTCGACGCCGGACGGATACGCGAACGCGGTGACGGTGAGCCCGTCGGTGCGGTACAGCGTGCGCGGCGTGTCGCGGAAGTCGTCGCGGCGCAGTTCGATTTCGCCTCGCATGCTCAGGCTCCCGACGTGTTGCGCGTGGCGGCGTAGCGCGCGGGCGCGTTGCCGTCGGCGGCTGCGTCGGGCGTCGCGGCCGGCAGGTGGCGCAGGCAGTAGAAGCCGTAGTAGACGATCACGACGAAGCACGCGAGCGGCACGACGAACGCGAGCTGCATGTTGCCGCCCGTGTGATCGGAGATCAGCCCCTGGATCAGCGGCACGACCGCGCCGCCGACGATGCTCATCACCAGGATCGAGCCGCCGTATTCGGTGTCCTTGCCGAGCCCATCGATCGTGAGGCCGTAGATCGTCGGCCAGCACGGGCCAAGGAACACGCTTACGCCCACGGCCGCATAGACGGCCGTGATGTCGTGCACGCTGATCGTGTACGCGAGCAGCGCGATGCACAGGATGCCGTAGACGATCAGCACCTTGGCCGGGCCGACACGCTTCATCACGAGCGTGGCGACCAGCTTGCCGACGAAGAAGGCGAAGAACGTCGCGAGCAGGTAGTGCGACGCGCCGCGCTCGGTGAGGCCGCCGATCTGCATCGCGAGCCGGATCGTGAAGCTCCACACGCCGACCTGCGCGCCGACATACAGGAACTGCGCGACGACGCCCGCGACGAAGCGCCGGTTGCCGAACAGGCGCGCGAGCGTGCCGCGCGCGTCGATCCGGTGCGTGGCCACGCTCGGGCCGTTGCCCTTGCAGGCCGGGTAGGGCGTGAGCGCGAACACGATGAACACGGCCACGAGCACGACGATCAGCCACTTGTACGGCTCGAGCGTGGCCTGGATCATCGCGAGCTGGTGCACGTGCGCGTCGGCGGCCGACATCGCGGCGAGCTGCGCATGCGACGCATCGCCTTCCTTGAAGATCAGGAAGCTGCCCATGTACACGCCGGCCATCGCGCCGAACGGATAGAACGTCTGCGAGATGTTCAGCCGCCGCGTGCTGGTTGCGCGCGGGCCCATCAGCGTCGAATACGAGTTCGACGCGGTTTCGAGGAACGACAGGCCGGCCGCGATCACGAACAGCGCGACGAGGAACATCCCGTACTTCGCCATCGACGCGGCCGGGAAGAACAGCAGGCAGCCGGTCGTGTAGAGCAGCAGGCCGACGAGGATCGTCGTCTTGTAGCTGAATTTCTTCACGACGGTCGCGGCCGGAATCGCGAGGAAGAAGTAGCCGAGATAGAACGCCGACTGCACGAAGGCCGATTCGAAATCGGACAGGAAGAACGACTTCTTGAATTGCGCGATCAGCACGTCGTTCAGGTTCGCGGCGGTGCCCCACAGCGCGAACAGGCAGCACAGCAGCGTGAACGCGAAGAGCGGCGTGCGGTTCAGGTAATAGCCGTCGGGGGTGTGTTCGATCCTGGCTCGGCTCATGGGTGTCTCCTTCCCAATTGTCTCGTCGATGAAGGCGCCGCTTACATGCCGGCGTCGCGGAGGAAGCGTTCGAACGTCGCGGTGTCGGCGTACGACTTCTGCGTGCCGAGGCCCGTGACCGAATGCGCGGCATACGCGGACGCGTAACGCATCGCATCGAGTGCGTTGCGTGACGCGGCGTAGCAGCGCGCGAAGCAGCCGATGTACGCATCGCCGGCGCCCGTCGTGTCGCGTGCGTCGACCGGCACGCCCGGCACATGCCGCACGCCGTCGCGCGATACCAGCAGCGAACCGTTGCTGCCGAGCGTGACGAGCACGTGCTTGAGCCCGCGCGCGACCAGCGCTTCGGCGGCGCGCGCCGCGCTGTCGCGCGAATCGACCGGCATGCCGGACACGATCGCGAGCTCGGTTTCGTTCGGCACGAAGAATTCGACGGTGCGGATCCGCTCGAAATCGAGATCGGCCACCGCGGGCGCGGGGTTCAGCAGTACCGGAATGCCGTGCCGCGCGCCGAATGCGATCGCGTGATAGACGGTGTCGAGCTCGATCTCGAGCTGCAGCACGATCAGCGCGCATGCGGCGAGCTGCGGCGCGGCCGCGTCGATGTCGGCCGGCGTCAGGTGGCGGTTCGCGCCCTTGACGATCAGGATGCTGTTGCTCGAATCGGGTTCGACGAAGATCGGCGCGACGCCGCTCGGCACGCCGGCGACCTTGCGCACGTGCGTGGTGTCGATGCCTTCGCGCTCGAAGTTGCGGATCGTGTTGTCGGCGAAGACGTCGTCGCCGACCTTCGTGACCATCACGACGCGCGCGCCGAGGCGGGCGGCCGCGACGGCCTGGTTCGCCCCCTTGCCGCCGCAGCCGAGCTCGAAGTTCGGTGCTTCGAGCGTTTCGCCCCGGGCGGGCATGCGTGCGACGTAGGTCACGAGATCGACCATGTTGCTGCCGATGACGGCGATTGTCTCCATCTGCGTCTCTTCCTTGGTATGGGATGCGCCGCGCGCGTGGTGGGCGGCGGCGTGCGACAAGTGGTAATAAAATCACATTAAGTGTGAGAATGCAATCTTATGATGTTAATGGGGTCACTTTTGGTCGGGGCGCGGCCGGATGCAACCCGAGTCCGGCTGTCGACAGACAGAAAAGGTCGCACTTGGGAGAAGGGGAATGTGCAAAAACGACCGCGTCTGGCGGAACCCACCCCGGGCTCGCCTCACACAGCGAGCCGCGCTCGTGACTGCCTCGACGGTCGTCAATGCAGGGTGTGCCTTGGTGGGTGATCGGCTCAGCTCGGCAGGAGCATCAGCGCAGCGTCGTACGTGTCGGTGCGAAGTTGCGCTGTCGTCGAGCGCGCCGCAGCCAGCGATTCGCCTTCGCTTTCTTTGTGCCGGGTCGGACGCTAGTGGCCGGAAACTCGGTCGATAGACGGGAGGAGGCACCGGTGCGATGTTGGTCGGCGGCCGCTTCAACAGTCCGGGTCGCCCAGGCATCTATGCGGCTTTGACCTTCGCTGGTGCGATGCTCGAAGTACTCGTGCATGCGCGGATTGGCGAGGTACCGAAGACCCACGGATGGGTCGAAGCGACGGTTCCCGACGACGTCCACGTCGAACGCCATGCCGCCGAGACGTTGCCCGACGGATGGGGCTCGGCAGCACCTCATCCCGCACGACAGTTCGGCGATGCGTGGCTCACGGAATCCCGTACCGCGATTCTGATCGTTCCGTCGGTGGTCGCACGTGCGGAATTCAATGTCCTCGTGAATCCTGCGCATTCCGACGCCTCGCACATCGTCGTGGCCGAACCGCAACCGGTCGTGCGGGACGAGCGGCTGTTTGTGATGCCCCACGCCGGACAATCATAGATCACGCGACATATCAGCCTTTCAATCGAGCGGATCTTATTTACTATCGAGCCGACATATAAGCAGGAATGCGATATAACTCCATTTGCCAACATTAACCATTTTTGAGATTCGCGAGATTTTCCATTCTGTACAATCAGACGCGATGGCAAAGTGTTATTACACATTGAAAGCATGCGTAATAAATAAGAAGGGTATGCAGATGGATTCGCGTAATCTTATGCAACTTATTCGAGGCGGACTGATTCAGCAAGACCGTCTTTTGAAGTTGGATACGTCGTTGGGAAACGACGTATTGCTTCCCCACCAAATGGTCGGGGAATCACGACTTGGCCGCGATTTCGAGTTTGTTGTCGACGTCGTCACGGCAGACTCGAAGGTCGAGCTCAAGAAGCTCATCGCACAGCCCGCCACTCTCTGGATTCAGCAAGGTACCGCATCGTATGCACCACATCATGGCTATGTGCACACTGCGCGACGCCTTGGTGCAGACGGTGGGCTGACGTTCCACCAGATCACGATCGCGTCGTGGATGCATTTCCTGCGATTTCGTCGCGATCAGAAAATCTGGCAAGACAAGCCGGTTGACGCGATTGTCACAGATGTTTTCAATGCACATCCGCAGTCGCGAGGCTTTTACGAGTTTCACCTGTCCCGGTCGCTTCCTTCACTGTCGTTCTGCCGTCAAGACGAGACTGACTGGAACTTCGTTCACCGGCTGCTGGAGTCGGAAGGGCTCTATGGCTACTGGAAGCACGACAGCGATGGTAAGGCGCATCGACTCGTCATCACCGACCGGCTGACTGCGCTCGACGAGGCGCGGCCGCTCACTTTCTCCCGTGCAGGAACCACCATCGCATCGGATGCACTCACGCAATGGAGCGGGACACGCACGCTGCAGAGCACGTCGTTGACGACGCGCACGTTCGACTACAAAAATCCGTCGGGCGCTTTTAACTCGAAGGGTACGTCGTTACCGACGATGCCGAACCAGGGTGAGTTGCCTGATCAGGCGGAGGTTTATCAGTACACCGGCGCCTATACGTTTCTGGCGCAGGAGAGAGGGGACGCCCTTTCGAAAGCGCGCATTGAGGAATGGGAATCTCGGTCGAAGCGTTTTTTCGGCATTGGAGGTTGGCGCGCAGCTGACGCAGGCAAACGTTTCACCTTGGACGCCCACCCCGATCACGACAGTGACCCGACTGAACAGCGTGAGTTCGTCGCAATCGCCGCGCGCTGGGTCGTTCGCAACAACCTCCCCATCACCCAATCGTCCGCGCGGATGCGCCTTAGCCTGGACCAACAGATTGCCGAGTCGGGGATCGACGACCTGGACGGTGCCGCGCATGCATCGCCGGCCGCCGCTGGATCCACAGGTGCCTATCAGGTCGAAATTGAAGCGCAACGGACGACGGTGCCGTTCCGAAGTCCATTCGAACATACGAAGCCGACGACGCACCTCGAGACAGCGATCGTGGTCGGGCCGCAGAACGAAGAGGTCTATACCGACGAGTTGAACCGAATTAAGGTGCGCTTCATTTGGGACCGAATCAATGACGGGAACGAGAGCGCATCGTGTTGGGTGCGCGTTGCGCAGTCTGATACTGGCAGTGGATACGGTGCAGTTCACCCGCCGCGCGTTGGCGAAGAAGTCTTGATTGATTACGTCGGCGGGGACTGTGACCGCCCGATCGCAATTGCCCGCGTCTACAACGGCGCTGCGAAGCCACAGTGGCATACGAACGGGCTGTTATCGGGCTACCGTTCCAAGGAGTTCGGCGGCGCAGGGTACAACCAGATGGTGATGGACGACTCGACCGGGCAAAATCGCATGCAGTTGTTCAGCAGCCAGGGAAACTCCGCGCTGCATCTCGGCTACCTTATCAACCATACCGGCAATGCGCGGGGCGACTATCTGGGGGCCGGTTTCGACCTGCGGACCGACAGCTACGGCGCCGTTCGTGCGAATCGCGGACTATACGTAAGCACGTACCCGAAGGCGGTGGACAGCCAACCGCTCGACGCGCGCGAAACCCAACAGCAACTGGTCCGGGCCGAGAGCCTGCTTGAATCGTTATCTGACGCGAGCACCGCACACGACGCCGAGAGCCTGCAGGCTGGTTACGATTCCCTCAAGCAATTGACCGATGCGACGCAGGAGTCGGCGACAGGCGCCGCGTCAGGTGGCCGCACGGCTGGCGGCGGCACCGGCAGCGCGAACGTATTCAAAGAACCCGTGATGCTGTTCGGCAGCCCCTCGGGCATCGCGCTCTCGGCAAACGAAACCGCCCATCTGTCCGCCGCGCAACATGTCAACATCATCAGTGGTCAGAGCACACACCTGGCGGTCGGAAAGTCACTGATCGCGAGCGTCGCCAACAAGCTGAGCATCTTCGTCCAGAGCGCTGGGATGAAGCTTTTCGCCGGTCGCGGCAAGATCGAAGTACAGGCGCACTCGGACAATATCGAGCTGACGGCCCAGAAGTCGGTCAAGGTACTTTCGACGACAGCCAAGGTTGAAGTCGCGGCCGATCAGGAGCTGTTTCTCACGTCGGGCGGCGCATACATCAGGATCGCCAATGGCGACATCCAGATCCATGCGCCCGGCAAGATCGACATCAAGGGCTCGTCGCACAGCCTCGACGGGCCAACCGCGCAAGGGTACGTTCTGCCGGGCCTACCCCATGCAGGTGACGCCCCGCGATATCACGAACAGTTCCACCTGGTCGACGACGACGGGGAAACGGTGATGCCACACACGCGCTACGAAATCGAAAGCGAATCGGGAAAGAAGTGGAGCGGTTTCAGCGATGCAGACGGTTTTACTCAGCACATCTATACCGATCAGCCGGAGTCGCTTTCGCTGACGGTTTACAAGGAGGTCGAAGATGACAGCGGCGAAGAAGCGTAAGACCGTCAAGCGTCACGTGAAGCATGCGTCGACGACCGGGACCGATCAAAAATCGTTGGTGAAGGCCGTTATTCAGAACGACACAGGCGAATGGGTGCGCCCGGCAACCGGCGACAAGTTCTATATCGACGAAACGACGCAGTTCCCGTCGATCACGTTCGAGATCCAGACGGATGCTGCCGGACCTTACGAATGGAAATGGACCATCGTATGGGATGCGCAGGTGAGCTCGCTGCGCGAGTCGGCGAAGCGGGGGAAAAAGGTCAGATCGTTCTCTGAGACGGGGTCATTCACGAGCAACGACAAGACCTGGGACGCGAAGCTGAACGACAAGGTCATCGGGGGGAAGTTGTCGGTCGAAGTGAAGGCGGGCAGTACAGACTTTCGGAGAACCGTGTTCATTCTTGGGAAAAACCCCTCGAAGGACGATGTGCTGAACTACCTCAAGCCGATTCCGAATACGGTTGGTTTCGACCTGATCCTCGAGCAAGAGAGTCGCTTCAAGAACTTCATCAACGCGGACAATGAGCCAGTGGTCGCTGGCGACAAAGGCTACGGGATGACCCAAATGACGAATCCCGCACCGACCTATGAGCAGGTCTGGAGCTGGAAAGAGAACATCAAGGCAGGCGTTGCGCTGTTTCAGTCGAAGCAAAGGGATGCGATCAAGAGCTTCAAAGGGCTACCGTACACCGACGAGCAGTTGAAACGCGAGACGTTCACTCGGTGGAATGGCGGTAGCTACTACGAGGCGAACAAAACGACGGGAGAATTAGAACGACGAGACGTGTTGTGTGACACGCAGACGGGTAACATAGGCTGGGACATGAAGGATCCCAAGAACGTTGGGAAAACCGAGGCTGAACTGCACGAGCGTGACAGCGACCAGTACAAGAAAATGAAGGCTGGTCAGGACAAAGATCATCGTTGGGAGTATTCCGGAATTTGTTATGTCGATCATATCTTCGGTAATTAAGTGGTGTGCCTGCACGGCGGCAATTGTCATCGCGGTGAACGCCTTCGCCGAAACGGACGCACCCACCTCGGTGCGGCTCTCGAATGGACTGGAGTTGCAGCAGGATGGAAAGAGACTGGTCGAAGTAGATATCGCGCATCACCGGTCGGCCACCGTGCAATTGCCAACCGTTCTTCGTCGTGCTGTCGCGTCAGCATCGAGCATCGGCTTTCCGTCCGCGAGCACGAAAGTTGTCGACGGAAAAGAGCTCGTTCTGGTCGTCGTGAATCAGTCGTCGAGCAACAATCCGATGGGTTATTGTGGAGCGGGAGAAGAGAGCACCCTATATGCCCTGCAGATCAAGGGTAACGTCGCTACCTCCAAGTACTCAATGCCTGTGCAGAGTTGCTTGCATAGCGTGTCGCTTGACACGGATGTGAACAATCGATCACCGTGGCTTGCGATCGAATGGCTCGACGATCCGCTTGGATTTAAGGTCACCTGGACCAACATTGACGACGCAGGGCCTGCGACGCGCGAGTACCGCTACAACGGCAGTACATTCGTTCAGAGCAAGAAGTAACCTGAAATTCAACAATTCAGCAAAACTCCCATGCCGTCGTCGGCAGAGCCCCGAGCAACTCGGTCCTGTCGACGAGCTTGCTCGCGATCAGGCGTCGCACTTTCCCCTCGGCCTGCCACACGCCGTATACGGCCAGCAACGCGGCGCCGAGCGCTTCCTTCCGAAACGTCACCAGCAGGACGGGCCAGAGGATCACGTTCACCTGGCCCGTCTCGTCTTCGAGCGTCATGAACAGCACGCCGTTCGCCGTGCCCGGTCGCTGTCGCACCATAACCAGTCCGCACGCGCGCGCGAGCTGGCCACTGCGCAGCGTTGCTAGCTGCTCGGCCGACTCCAGGCGATCCAGCGCGAGGCGATCGCGCAATAGCGCCAGCGGATGCCGGCCGAGCGCGAAGCCCATCGCGCGATAGTCCGTTACGATCTCCTTGCCCTCCGATGCTTGAGGCAGCGCCGGCACCGCGTCGTTGCGCTCGGTGCCGCGCAGCAGACCTCGATCAGGACCGGCGGCGGCCGCCGGCCAAAGCGCGGCGCGTCGGGTGCCGCCGGCGAGTGAACGAAGCGCGTTCGCGCGCGCGAGCACCTGCAGGTCGTGCCGATCGAGCCGCGCGCGACGCGCTAAGTCCGCGACGTCGAAGAATGGCCGTGCTGCGCGTGCGAGCTCGATGCGGCCGGCGACATCCTGGCGCATGCTGCGCAGCAGCGAGAAGCCGCGGCAGCAGCGGCTCGGGAAGATGCCTTCACCTTCGTTTGCATACGCGTTCACGACGCGTGCGATGTGCGGACATCGCCATCCGGGTCGTCCTCGGTACCGTCGTCCGCACCGCGCCCGCGTGTGCCGAGCTGCCCGTCTCCGGAATACCGATCGGCGCCGCCAATGGGGATTCGGGGGTTCGCCACCGCACGCCACGCTGACGGCCCGATTACCGTTTTGTCATCCACCCCGTTCCCGCTTGCACCGTGCAGTGCGCCGTCGCCGTTTCCCGGTAACATCGCCGCATGTCACCACGACCGCGACGGAACCGCCATGCGCATCCTGATAGTTGAAGACGAGCCGAAGACGGGCGCCTACCTGAAGAAGGGCCTCGAGGAATCGGGGTTCAGCGTCGATCTCGCGAAGGACGGCGGCGAAGGGCTGACGCTCGCGCAGGAAGAGCGCTACGACGTGATCGTGCTCGACGTGATGCTGCCGGTGCTCGACGGCTGGGGCGTGCTGAAGCGGCTGCGCGACACGCATACGACGCCGGTGCTGTTCCTGACCGCGCGCGACGACGTGCAGGACCGCGTGCACGGCCTCGAGCTCGGCGCCGACGATTACCTGGTGAAGCCGTTCGCGTTCGTCGAGCTGCTCGCCCGCATCCGCACGCTCGCGCGGCGCGGGCCGCCGCGCGAAACCGAGCATCTCGCGGTGGGCGACCTCGAAATCGACGTCGTGCGCCGCCGCGTGAAGCGCGGCGCCACGCGGATCGACCTGACGCCGCGCGAATTCTCGCTGCTGCAGCTGCTCGCACGCCGGCAAGGCGAGGTGCTGAGCCGCACGCAGATCGCCTCCTACGTATGGGACATGAACTTCGACAGCGATACCAACGTCGTCGAAGTCGCGATCCGGCGCCTGCGCGCGAAGATCGACGACGCGTTCCCGGTGAAGCTGATCCACACGGTGCGCGGCGTCGGCTACGTGCTCGAACCGAAGGACGACGCATGAGGTGGCCGCGTTCGCTGGCCGCGACGCTCGCCCTCGCGATTGCCGCCACCACGCTGGCCGCGTTCGGGCTCGTCGGCGTGTACGTGTACGCGAGCCTCGAGCGGCAGGTCAATACGCAGGACGACCTCGACATCGTGCTCGCCGCGCGCCATACGCGCCGGCTCGCGGGCGAGCTCGAATCACTCGACGCGGTGCGCGCGCATACGGAGCGGCTCACGAGCCAGGTGCTCGGCAACGAGGCGCTGTCGATGGTCGTCACCGATGGGCAGGGTGACATGCTGGTGCGCCACAACGTCACGCTCGCCGCGCTCGACGACGCGCGGCCGGCCGCGTCGGCGCCGCTGGCCGACGCGCAGCTGGTTGCGCCGAATGCGACGCCGATACCCGCGAACGACCGGATCACGGCCGATCGACTCGTCACATGGATCGCGGCGGGCGGCACGCCGATGCGCGGCGTCGTGATCGAAGCGTTGCTCGGCGACCGCACGCCGATTCACATCGCGATCGCGCGCAACATGCGCGACCGGGCCGCGCTGCTCGACGGTTATCGCGACCGGCTCAAGCTCGCCGGCGGCCTCGGCGCGTTGTTCGCGTTGCTGCTCGGCTACGGGCTGATCCGCACGGCACTCGAGCCGCTGCGCGAGATCGTCGACAACACCGGCCGGATCACGGTCGACAAGCTCGACACGCGCCTCGACGCGTCGCGCGCACCGCGTGAGCTGCGGGCGCTCGTCGATGCGCAGAATGCGATGCTCGGCCGCCTGCAGCAGGCGTTCTCGCATCTGTCGCAATTCAGCGCCGATCTCGCGCACGACCTGCGGACGCCGCTGAACAACATGCGCGGCGCGACCGAAGTCGCGCTCGCACGGCCGCGGCCGGCCGACGAA
Source organism: Burkholderia sp. Tr-20390 (assembly GCF_017104595.1). Taxonomy (NCBI): domain Bacteria; kingdom Pseudomonadati; phylum Pseudomonadota; class Betaproteobacteria; order Burkholderiales; family Burkholderiaceae; genus Burkholderia; species Burkholderia sp. Tr-20390. The sequence continues at coordinate 46,081 of NZ_JAAGPC010000053.1, forward strand.
TACCAGGCGCTGCTCGAATCGCATCTCGAGGAATACGACCGGCTCGCGCGGATGATCGACAACGTGCTGTTCCTCGCGCGCGCCGAGCATCCGAGCTTCGTCACGCGGCAGCGGGCGTTCGACGTGCGCGACGAACTCGAACGCATCGCCGGGTATTTCGAGGGGCTCGCCGACGAAGCGGGCTCGACGCTGCGCGTCGAAGGGCAGGGCCGACTGACTGCCGACGTCGAACTGTTTCGCCGCGCGATCGGCAACCTGCTCGCGAACGCGCTGCGTTATACCCCGGCCGGCGGTGTCATCACGCTCGCCGTCGACGAAACGCCGGATGCGGTGCGCGTCGTCGTCGCGAATCCGGGCGAGCCGATCGATCCCGCGCTGCTGCCGCGGATCTTCGACCGGTTCGTGCGCGGCGACCCGGCGCGCAGCGGCGGTGCGCCGGGCGGCACGGCCGGGCTCGGTCTCGCGATCGTGCGATCGGTGATGGAGCTGCACGGCGGGAGCGCGCGCGTCGAAAGCGATGCGGCCGGCACGCGTTTCATGCTCACGTTCAGCCGGCCGTCGGCGTCGTAACGGCGGTATCGTGCGGCGCGGCGGCCGCGTCGCTTGCGATGCCCGTCTGCGTCTGCGCCGCCGCGCCGGGCGCCGGCTCCGCCTGCCAACCACCGCCCAACGCCTTCAGCAACCCGACTTCGGCCTCGATCCGGCGCGCGGCGATCTGGTCGGCCGTGCGCCGGTTCGTCAGCGCGATCGTCTGTGCGGTCACGACATCCAGGTAGCTGACGGCACCTGCGTTGAACCGGTTCGTCGTCAGCCGCAGCGACAGGTCGGCCGCATCGGTCGCGCGCTGCTGGCTGCGTGCCTCCGACGCGAGCGCATCGAGCGACGACAACTGATCCTCGACCTGCTGGAACGCCACCAGCACGGTTTGCCGGTAATCGGCGACCGCGCCGTCGTATTGCGCATGCGCGCCGCGCAGCGACGCACTGCGGCGCCCGCCGTCGAACAGCGTGCCGGCGAGCTGCGGGCCGAGCGACCAGAACAGGCTCGGCGCGGTGAGCCACGGCGCAAAGAACGAACTCTCGAGCCCGGCGCTCGCCGACAGCACGAGGTCCGGGAAGAACGCCGCGCGCGCCTCGCCGATCCGCGCGTTCGCGGCCGCGACGCGGCGCTCGGCCGCCGCGATGTCGGGCCGCCGCTCGAGCAGTTGCGACGGCACGCCGGGCGGGACGGCCGGCACGTCGTACGACTGCACGCGCGGCGGCAGCGCGAACGTCGACGCGCTTTCGCCGACCAGCGTTGCGATCGCATGCTGGAGCTGCGCGCGCGACGCGTCGATGTCGGTGTCCTGCGTGCGCGTCGCCTCGAGCTGCGTGTCGGCCTGCGCGACCGCCGACGCGTCGATCGCACCGGCCGCGAGCTGCTGCTTCAGCAGCGTCAGTGCGTCCGCGTACGCGTGCACGGTGTCGTCGAGCAGCTGCTTCTGCGTGTCGAGCGAGCGCAGCGCGAAATAGTCGGTCGCGAGCTCGGCCGTGACCGACAGCTTCACGGCCTGCAGGTCGGCCGCGCTCGCGGCGGCGTTCGCCTGCGCGCCCGCCACCGCATCGCGCACGCGCCCGAATACGTCGGGCTCCCAGCTCGCGGCCACGCCGGCCTGATAGTCGGGCGTGGTCTTGCCGGCCAGCGACGAGCCGAGCCGGTTCTGCGACACGCGTGCGCGGCTTTGCGCGGCGCCCGCGGTGATCGTCGGCAGGAACCCCGCATGCTGGTAGTCGACCATCGCGCGGGCCTGCTGCAAATCGGCGAGCGCTTTCTTCACCGTCTGGTTCGATACGTCGACGCGTGCTTCGAGCGCGTTCAGCTCGGCGTCGCCGAACACGGTCCACCATGCGCCGCGCGCGTCGGCGTCGGCCGGCATCGCGACGTGCCAGCCGGCTTGCGCAGCCGGTGCGGCCGGTGCGGCCGGTGCGGTCGGTGCGCCCGCGTAATGCGCCGGTACGGCGACCGCAGGCGGTGAAGATGTCGGCAGCGTCGTGCAGGCGGTCAACGAGGCGAATGCCGCGGCGGGGCCGAGCGCGACGGCGCGGCGGGCGAACGGGAGCGGATGAGCGAGGCGCATGGCAGATATCTCGGCAGGGGTCTTCGATAGGTCAGCCGCGTGCGGGCGCCGAGGCGGGTGTCGATGCGGCCGGCGCGGCCGGTGCTGCGCCGCTCGCGCGCATCGGCGGCACGCCGCTCGCACCGCTCGCGGGCGCGGGTTGCGCGCGTTGCGCGGACGAAGCTGAAACCGGTGCCGCCGCATGCGCAATCGACACGATCTTCACGACTTCGCCGGCGGTGATCGCATCGCCCGGGTTGTCGATCACGCGATCGCCTGCCGCGAGCCCCGAGACGATCTCGACGCGTGTGCCGAAATCGCGCCCGATCTGCACGCGCTTGAGCGCGGTGCGTCCGTTCGCGGCGACGGTCGCCACCGTCACGCCGTCCGGCCGGAACAGCAGCGCGCTGACGGGCAGCTCGAACGCGGGCGCGGCGCTCGCGACGACGAGGTGCGCCTGCGCATACGCACCGGGCAGCAGCGCGCCGTCGGCGTTGTCGACGTCGATTTCGACGCGCAGCGTGCGCGTGACCGGATCGATCGCGCCGGCCGTGCGCGCGACGCGCGCGGCAAAGTGCCGCCCCGGATACTGCTGCGTGGTCAGGTAGACCGGCGTGCCGGTCGAGACGTCGGCTGCGCTGTCCTGCGGCACGTCGACGAACACGCGCAGCGTGCCGGTCTGCTCCAGATGGAACAGCTCGCCGGACAAGCCCGGACTGCCCGGCGTGCCGCCCGCGGTGACGAGCGTGCCGACGTCGACGTTGCGCGCGGTGATCACGCCGTCGAACGGCGCGCTGACAGTTTCGTACGACACCAGCTCGTTCAGATGCGCGACGTTCGCCTGCGCGGACGCGAGCATCGCACGCTTCGCGTTCATGTCGGCCACCTTCGTATCGGTGTCCTGCTGCGACACCGATTGCGACGTCAGCATGTCCTGCCAGCGCTGCGCGGTCGATTTCGCATAGTCGTAGTTCGCCTGCGCGGTGGCCGCGTCGGCGCGCGCCTGGCGCAACTGCGCATCGAGATCGGGCGCGGCGATCTGCGCGAGCGGCTGGCCGGCCTTCACGTGCGCGCCGAGATCCGCGCTCCAGTGCGCGATATAGCCGCTGGTGCGCGCATAGATCGACGCTTCCGCGAACGGCATTACCGAACCGGGCAGCGTCAGCGTCTGGTCGGCGGGCGCCGTGCCGGGCGCGATCACCGATACCGGCAGCGCCTGCTGCGCGGCCACCTGCGCGCGCTGCGCGGCGCGTGCATCGATGCGCGGCACGATACCGGTCGCGAGCAGCACGGCGGCGAGCGCGACGGCGGCGAGCGGC
>NZ_JAAGPC010000054.1:0-49239 GCF_017104595.1 Burkholderia sp. Tr-20390
TATACTCCCCACCCCACGCGCATTCCACCCATCCCATACACTCTTTCCCTCCCCGACGCTCTTCCGATCTTCGCACCTGGCCGAGGCCGGCTGCGACGTGCTCGAATTCCCGTTGATCGACATTGCGCCGGTCGACGATCCCGCGCCGCTCGACGCGGCATTCGCGGCGCTCGCCGACTACGCGCTGGTGATTTTCGTCTCGCCGAACGCGATCGACCGCGCGCTCGCGCAGTACGGCGCGATCTGGCCGAACGCGCTGCCGGTCGGCGTGGTCGGGCCCGGCAGCGTCGCGGCGCTCGAGCGTCACGGCATCGCGGCGCCCGCGCATCGCGTGATCGCGCCGCAGGCGCCGGCCGACGGCGGCGTACCCCATTACGATTCGGAAAGCCTGTTCGCGTGCATCGAGGCCGCGTTCGGCGGCGCGCAGGCGCTGGCGGGCAAGCGCGTGCTGATCGTGCGCGGCGACGGCGGTCGCGAATGGCTCGCCGAACGATTGCGCGAGGCCGGCGCGGACGTCACGCTCGTCGCCGCCTACCGGCGCGTCGTGCCCGAGCCGCGCGTCGGCGCGTGGGAGCGCGTGCATGCGCTGCTTCACGGCGAACCGCATGCGTGGCTCGTCACGAGCTCGGAAGGCGTGCGCAACCTGCACGAACTCGCGCGGGCGCACCTGAACGATGCCGAGATCGACGCGCTGAAGCACGCGCCGCTCGTGACGCCGCATCCGCGGATCGAGCAGACCGCGCGTTCATTGGGTTTTGATAGGATTACGCTGACCGGCGCGGGCGATGAGCGCATCGTCCGCGCGTTTCGAACGATGGCCGAGGAGGCCGTCCAACCGGCGACAGCCGCACCGGTGACTAAACGCATGACAGATACCAACGATTCCAAAAGCGTCGCTTCCCAGCCGGCCGCTGCATCCGCACCGCCGTCCCGCCCCGCCTACATGGGCGCCGAACCACCCGCGCGCCGCGGCGGCAGCGCGGTGCTGTGGTTCGTCGTCGTCGTGCTCGGCTGCGCGGCGGGCGTCGGCGGCTACGCGCTGAACCGCAAGATCGATCGGCTCGACGGCACGTTCGTCACGCGCCAGAAGGCGCTCGATGCGCAGACGGCCGAGACGCGCATGAAGACCGAGCAGGCGCTCGCGAGCACGCACCAGGTCGACACACAGCTTGCGCAGCTCGACGGCAAGCTCGCCGACGCGCAGAGCGCGCAGCAGGCGCTGCAGCAGCAATACCAGGACCTGTCGCGCAACCGCGATGCGTGGATGCTCGAGGAAGTCGACCAGATGCTGTCGAGCGCGAGCCAGCAGCTTCAGCTGACCGGCAACACGCAGCTCGCGCTGATCGCGCTGCAGAACGCCGACGCGCGCCTCGCCACGTCGCAGAGCGCGCAGGCCGTCACGGTCCGCAAGGCGCTCGCGCTGGACATCGAGAAGCTGAAGGCCGCACCGGCGGCCGACCTCACGGGCCTGGCGATCAAGCTCGACGATGCGATCGCGAAGATCGACGCGCTGCCGCTGTCCGGCGAGGCGATCGTCCCGCACGAGGCGCCGAAGGCCGTGCCGGCCGACGCCGCGTCGTCGGCCGTGGCCGGCGAGCCGCGCTGGAAGGTGTGGTGGCACGACTTCTCGGCCGGCCTCGGCCAGCAGTTGAAGGGGCTCGTCCAGGTGCGCCGCATCGACAACGCGGACGCGATGCTCGCGTCGCCCGACCAGGGCTACTTCGTGCGCGAGAACGTGAAGCTGCGCCTGCTGACCGCCCGCCTGTCGCTGCTCGCGCGCAACGACAGCGCGATGAAGGCCGACCTGCACGCCGCACAGGCGTCGCTCGGGAAGTATTTCGACCAGGCATCGAAGGACACGCAGACCGTCGAGGATCTGCTCAAGCAGGTTGACGGCGCATCGCTGACGGTTGCGGTGCCGAACCTGAACACGAGCCTGAACGCCGTTCAGCAGTTCAAGAGCCGGGGGTAACGATGACGCTTCGAGGAATCGTCTGGCTCGCGGTCCTGTTCGCGATCGCCGCGGCGCTCGCCACCGTCGGCCGTTTTGACGCGGGGCAGGTACTGCTCGTCTATCCGCCGTACCGGATCGACGTGTCGCTGAACCTGTTCGTGATCGCGATCGTCGTGCTGTTCATCGTCGTGTATGCGCTGCTGCGCATCGTGCGCAACATCTGGCGCATGCCGCAGCGGGTCGCCGCGTATCGGGCGCGCTCGCGCAACGAGAAGGCACAGGCATCGCTGCGCGACGCGATCGCGAACCTGTATGCGGGCCGCTTCTCGCGCGCGGAGAAGGCCGCGCGTGAAGCACTGTCGGTCGATGCGAACCTGGGTGCCGCGAGTCTCGTCGGGGCCACCGCCGCGCACCGGATGCACGAGTACACGCGCCGCGACGACTGGCTGTCGAAGGTCGACGCGCCGGAATGGCAGGATGCACGGCTGCTCGCCGCGGCCGACATGCGCGCGGATGCGCGTGATGCCGACGGCGCGCTTGCCGCGCTGGCCGACCTGCAGGCGGGCGGCAAGCGCATCCATGCGCAGCAGGTCGCGCTGCGCGCGCAGCAGCAGCTGAAGAACTGGGCCGAGGTGCTGAAGCTCGCGAAAGCGCTCGAGAAGCGCGAGGCGCTGCATCCGGCGGCAGCCGTGCGACTGCGCCAGCAGGCCGCGGAAAACCTGCTGCGCGAACGCCGGCACGACCCGGACGCGCTGCTCGAGGTGTGGCAGTCGCTGTCGCCGGCCGAGCGCCAGTCGCCGCGTCTTGCCGATCTCGCCGCCGATCTGCTCGTCCCGCTCGAGCGCCGCAACGAAGCGCGCCGCATCGTCGAGGATGCGCTCGCGCACAACTGGGATGCGCGCCTGCTGCGCCGTTATCCGGATACGGCCGGCGCCGATGCGCTGCCGCTGATCCAGAAGGCGGAAGGGTGGAAGAAGGATCACCCGGAGGATGCCGACCTGCTGTTCGCGCTCGGTCGCCTGTGCCAGCAGCAGCAGCTGTGGGGCAAGGCGCAGTCGTTCCTCGAATCGGCACTGAAGCTGGCCGACAACGAGGCGCTGAAGGTGCGTGCGCATCGCGCGCTCGCGCGGCTGTTCGAGCATCTCGGCGAAACCGACAAGGCTGCGAAGCATTACCGCGAAAGCGCGCTCGCGATTACCGTGGTCTGACGCGCTGCGGCGCTGCGGCGCAAACCAGCCCCGAACGCCTGGCGGCCTTCGGGGCTTTTTTTCGTCGATCGCGACGCAGCGGGCGCGCGCGGTACGTTACGCGCCGAGCCTGCGCAGCAGGTCTTCCTCGCTCGCGACGAACCACACCGATTGCCCGCGATTTGATTCGCGCACGAGCGCGCGAAGCGCTTCGCTGCGCGCGAGCCAGCGTTCGATATCACCGACCACACCGAGCCGGACGCCGTAGTTGACGAGTTTCTGCAGCACCGCGCCCGCCAGCCCGCTATCGAGCCGGTAGAAATCCTCGTGCAGCGCGTTGGCGGGCACCGCGACCCAATCGGCCTCATGCGCGTGCGCGAGCGCGACGAGATCGAGCGCATCGCTTTCGCGCTGAACCAGGCCAGCGGCGGGATCGCGGACCAGCACACGGTGGCCGGCTGCCTGGACGATTCGGTGGAGCATGCGGGTTGGCTCCCTGCGTTACTTGTCGACGAGCCGCTTCGGTACCGACAGCGCCAGCAGCCCGCCGAGCACGAGAAACCCGGCGAGCATGTACATGCCCGAATCGTTGGCGCCCGTTGCCTGCTTGAGCCAGCCCATCATGTACGGGCTGAGGAAGCCGGCGAGGTTGCCGATCGAGTTGATCATCGCGATGCCGGCCGCGGCCGCCGTGCCGCCGAGGAAGGCGGTCGGCAGGCTCCAGAACAGCGGCAACGTCGTCAGGATGCCGATCGTCGCGAGCGTGAGGCCGAGCATCGCGAGCGCGGTCTGGTGCGCCCAGATCACCGACAGCACGAGCCCGAGCGCGCCGATCGCGGCCGGGATCGCGACGTGCCAGCGGCGCTCGCGGTGCCGGTCCGCGCTGCGTGCGATCAGGATCATCGCGACCACGGCGGCCGCATACGGAATCGCCGACAGCAGGCCGATCATGAGCGTGTCGGTCACGCCCGTCGCCTTGATGATGGTCGGCAGCCAGAAGCCGACGCCGTAAAGCCCCATCACGAACGAGAAGTAGATCAGCGCCATCAGCCACACGCGCGGGCTCGCCATCACGGCGCCGAGCGGCGGGTCTTCCTTGGTGGCCTCTTCGGCAGCGACGTTGCGCATGAGCAGCGCCTTTTCGTCGTCGGTCAGCCAGTTTGCCTTCTCGATCCGCTCGTCCAGCTTGAGGAACACGACCACGCCGACCAGCACCGACGGGATACCCTCGAGCAGGAACAGCCATTGCCAGCCGTGCCACCCGCTGATGCCGTCGAACGCCTTCAGGATGAAGCCCGAGAGCGGCCCGCCGATCACGCCGGACAGCGCGACGGCCGTCATGAAGAACGTCGTCATGCGGCCGCGCCGGTGCGCGGGATACCAGTAGGTGAGGTAGAGGATCACGCCGGGGAAGAAGCCCGCCTCGGCGACGCCGAGCAGGAAGCGCATCACGTAGAACATCGTGGGCGTCGTGACGAACATCGTCAGGATCGAGATCACGCCCCACGTCGCCATGATCCGCGCGATCCACACGCGCGCGCCGACCCTGTGCAGGATGATGTTGCTCGGCACCTCGAAGAGGAAATAGCCGAAGAAGAAGATCCCGGCGCCGAGCCCGTAGACGGTGTCGCTGAGGTTCAGGTCGCTCGCCATCTGCAGCTTCGCGAACCCGACGTTCACGCGGTCGAGATACGCGACCACGTAGCACAGCAGCAGGAGCGGCACGAGCCGCCACGACACCTTGCGGTAGGTCGCTTCCTCGAATGCGCCGGACGAGCCCGGCAGCGACTGCGTCGATGTTGCCATGTTGTCTCCTGTCCTTATAGTTGGCCGGGGAGGGCGCAGCGGCACCCGATCCGGTTTCGTGCGAAGCAATGCGTGGATGCCGTGCCGGCCGGCGAAACCCGGCGCGGCACGCGAACAGCGCGATGCGGCTAGATGCAGCGTCCGCCGTCGACTTCGAGACAAACGCCCGTGATGAATTCAGCTTCGTCGGAGGCAAGGTAAAGCGCCGCGTTCGCGATGTCCTGCGGCGTCGAGAAGCGGCCGAGCGGGATCGTCGCGAGGAACCGGCTACGGTTCTCGGGGGTGTCCTCGCAGCCCATGAATTCGGTCATCAACGCCGTTTCGCCGAGCACGGGGTTGATGCAGTTCACGCGGATGCGGTCGGCGCCGAGCTCGGCCGCGAGCGACTTGCTCGCGGTGATCATCGCGCCCTTCGTGCTGTTGTACCAGACGAGGCCTGGCCGCGGCCGCACGCCGGCCGTCGACGCGACGTTCACGAAGACGCCGCCGCCCTGTTCGCGAAAGTACGGCACGAAGGTCTGCACGCACCAGAACAGGCTCTTCATGTTGACCGCGTACACGCGGTCGAATTCGGCTTCCGTCACGTCGAGCACCGGCTTGTTGCGGTGCGTGGTGCCGGCGTTGTTCACGACGATCTGCACCGCATGGAAATCGTCGAGCGAGGCTTGCAGCAGCGCGTGCCAGTCGTCCTGCCTCGACACGTCGCCGGCCACCGCGATGGCCTTGCCGCCCGCGAGCGCGATCTCGCTCGCGACGCGCTCGGCTGCCGCGCCATTCAGGTCGTTGACGACGACGTTCGCGCCTTCGCGCGCATAGGTCTTCGCGATGCCTTCGCCGAATCCCGAGCCGCCGCCCGTGACGATTGCCGTCTTGCCGCTCAACCGCATGGTGTGTCTCCTGTGCTGGATATGAGTGTCGTCGTGCTTCGGCACGCGGCCGGGCGCTGCCGGCCGCGTGCCAGGTGCTGCATGCGGCGCGGTCAGCCGTGCCGGATCGCGATCGTTTTCAGCGTGGTGAAGCCGTACAGTGCCTCGAAGCCTTTCTCGCGGCCATGCCCCGAGTGGCCGACGCCGCCGAACGGCAGCTCGACGCCGCCGCCCGCGCCGTAGTTGTTGATGAACACCTGGCCCGCCCGCAGGCGCCGCGCGAGCCGCATCTGGCGTGCGCCGTCGCGCGTCCAGATGCCCGCGACGAGGCCGTACGGCGTGCCGTTCGCCAGCGCGACGGCTTCGTCCTCGTCGACGAAACGCATCGCGGCGAGCACGGGGCCGAACACTTCCTCCTGCGCGAGCCGGTGCGACGGCGGCACGTCGCGCAGCAGCGCGGGCGCCTGGTAGAAGCCGCTTTCGGGCGCGTCGGCGACGACCTGCCCGTGCGCGGCCATCGGAATGCCGTCGTGCTGCGCGTCGGACAGGAAATCCCACACGCGCTGCTGCTGCTTCGCGTTGATCAGCGGGCCGCAGTCGAGGTCGGCGCGGCTCGGGCCGACGCGCAGCCCGTTGAACGCGGTGGCGAGCCGCTCGACGAGCGGCTCGTACACCGCGCGCTCGATCAGCACGCGGCTGCCGGCCGAACAGGTCTGCCCGCCGTTCTGCACGATCGCGGACACGAGCACGGGCAGCGCCGCTTCGAGATCGGCGTCGGCGAACACGATCTGCGGCGACTTGCCGCCGAGTTCGAGCGTGACGGGTACGTGGTTCTCGGCCGCCATCTGCGTGACCAGCTTGCCGGTGGCCGGCGATCCCGTGAACGAGATGTGGTCGATGCCGGGATGGCGTGCGAGCGCGGCGCCGGCTTCATGGCCGTAGCCGGTGACGATGTTCAGCGCACCGGCTGGCAGCCCGGCCTCGACGGCCAGCTCGGCGACGCGCAGCAACGACAGGCACGCATCCTCGGCTGGCTTGACGACGCAGGCGTTGCCGGCCGCGAGCGCGGCGCCGACGCTGCGCCCGAAGATCTGCATCGGGTAGTTCCACGGCACGATGTGGCCCGTGACGCCGTGCGGCTCGCGCACCGTCAGCACCGTGTAGCCGGCTTGATAGGGGAGGGTTTCGCCGTGCAGCTTGTCGGCGGCGCCTGCATAGAACTCGAAGTAGCGCGCGAGCGCGGCTGCGTCGGCGCGCGCCTGTTTCAGCGGCTTGCCGGTGTCGCGCGCTTCGATCGCGGCGAGTTCGTCGATCGAGGCGGCGACACGCGCCGACAGGCGCATCAGCACGCGGCCGTGCTCGGCGGCGCTGGCGGCGCCCCACGGGCCCGCGAATGCGTCGCGGGCCGCGGCGACCGCGCGCTCGATGTCGGGCGCCGTGCCGCGGGCGATCGACGCGAACGGCTGGCCGTCGGAGGGATCGACGACCGCGATGGTTTCCAGTTGCGCGGGCAACGTCCATTCGCCCGCGATGAAGTGCTTCGCCTCTTCCATGCCAGCTCCTGTCGACCCGAGTTAGCGCTTCAGCGCTTACTCGGGTCCCATGCTTCGCGGTCGACCCGAGTTGGCACTTCAGCGCTTACTCGGGTCCCATGCTTCGCGGTCGACCCGAGTTGGCGCTTCAGCGCTTACTCGGGTCCCATGCTTCGCGGTCGGCCCGAGTTGGCACTTCAGCGCTTACTCGGGTCCCATGCTTCGCGGTCGGCCCGAGTTGGCGCTTCAGCGTTTACTCTGGCCCCATGCTTCACGGTCGCTCCGAATTGGCGCCTCAGCGCTCACCCGGGCCCCAAGTTGTGCGGTCGGCCGGCGACAGCGCTTCAACCGCCGACACCGATTCCACGTCACGCGGCCAATGATTCAACGGCCGGGCATCCGGAACGATTATCGGCCGATCGTCATCCGGACGCCACCGGTCGATTGGCTATAATGGCGCATTCCCTTGCGGGACGCCTGCGGCGATGCATCGGCCGCGGCGCCCTGTCCCGAATTCCCATCGACCTACAGAGAGTGCTCATGAGCTTCAATCATGTTCCGGCCGGCAAGGACCTGCCGCAAGATTTCAACGTGATCATCGAGATTCCCGCGCAAAGCGATCCGGTGAAGTACGAGGCGGACAAGGAACTGGGCCTTCTCGTCGTCGACCGCTTCATCGGCACGGGCATGCGCTATCCGGTGAACTACGGCTACATCCCGCAGACGCTGTCGGGTGACGGCGATCCGGTCGACGTGCTCGTGATCACGCCGTTCCCGCTGCTGGCAGGCTCGATCGTGCGCTCGCGCGTGCTTGGCATGCTGCAGATGACCGACGAGTCGGGCGTCGACGCGAAGCTGGTCGCCGTGCCGCACGACAAGATCTGCCCGATGACGGCAAACCTGAAGTCGATCGACGACGTGCCCGAGTACCTGAAGGACCAGATCAAGCACTTCTTCGAGCAATACAAGGCGCTCGAGAAGGGCAAGTGGGTGAAGGTCGAAGGCTGGGCCGGCATCGAAGCCGCGCACAAGGAAATCACCGACGGCGCAGCGAACTACAAGAAGTAAGCGGTGTACCGGCCGACGGCCGGTTCGTGCGAAACGCCAACCGCGCGTGTCTCCTCAGGAGGCCGCGCGGTTTTGTTTTGTGCGTTGGGGGCGTTTGCGTACAGCCGCAGGTACGGCCGCAGGCGACGGGGCGGTGGACGGCGCGTCCATCGTGCGCTTCGCGAGGCGAGGGACAACGGGAGCCGCCGGCGCTTCGGCGGCGTGGGTAGCAGCCGGGCGGCGGCGGGCCGGTGCGGGCGCGGCATCTTCGCGTCCGGTCGTGATGAGTTTGCCGCTGGCTGCAGGCGCCTTTCCTTTCGACGAAGCGGGTGCGGCCGGCTTGTCCTTTTTTACCGGTGTGTCGCGCGATGAAGTCTTTTTTGCGACCCCATCGTTGTCGGGCTTCTTGCGCAGTGCGACCGGGGCGGCTTTTGTCGCGTTGGGAGACTTGGCGGCTTTTGCAGGCTTGTCGACCTTTTCGGCTTTCCCGGCCTTTCCGGCCTTCTTCGGGCTTTTGCCCGTCTCGACCGTCTTCTCCGCACGATCGACGTTCTTCGCCTTCTTCCGCCCGCGCGCACCGGCCTTCAACCCGGCCTCGTCACCGCTGGTATCGACGGCCACGACGGCCGGCAGCACCGACTCCAGCGTCCGCAACCCGGCCGCCAGTTCCCGCTTCTGCACCGCCGTGAGCTGCTTCACCCAGTACTCGGCGCGCGACGCGCTCGACCGGTCGGGCAATGGAAACGACGCGAGCACCGCACGCGGCTTGCGCGAGCGCGTATAGCGCGCGCCCTTGCCGGATGCGTGCTCGTCGAAGCGCGCGGCAACGTCGGTCGTGATGCCCGTATAGACGCTGTCGTCGGCGCATTCGATCAGATACAGAAACCAGGACATGGCAGGGCGGCAGGATGCGAAGCCGCCAGTGTCTCAGAAAAAGCGCCCGTCAACGCCACCGCTCGCCGTGCCCGTCGCGAAAGCGGCTCGGCGCCGCGCCGAGTTCGCGCGTGAAGAAGCGCGTGAACGCGCTCGTCGAACGGAAGCCGACCCGCGCGCCGATCTCGCCGATCGGCAGTTGCGTATTCAGCAGCAGGTCGCGCGCTTCACCGAGCCGCGCCTGCGCGACGAGCGCATGAAACCCGACCGCTTCGCGATGCAGCCGCCTGCGCAGTGTCCAGCGCGACATCGCGAAGCGCGCGCAGACGTGCTCCATCAGCGTGTCGGACGGCACGTCGGCGTCGCCGGACGTGCGCAGCCAGTCGCGCACGCATTGCTCGACCGACGCGCCGAACGTCGAGCGGGCGCGCACGCGCTCGCGCGCGGCGTCGGCCGCCTGACGCTGGATGTCCGCGAGCGGCGCGTTGTAGCACTCGAACGGCGTGTCGAAGCGCGCGGAGCGCAGCACGACGCGGTTGCATGCGGCATCGAACGACACCGTCGCGCCGAGGAGATCGCGCAGCGCGGCCGTCGGCGCGAACGCGCGGCCCGCGAACGCGGCTTCGTCGATCCGCACGTGCGGATCGTACAGGCGCGCGAGCGCGACGAGGATCGCGAAATTCGCGAACGCGCTGCTGGCGGGCCTTCCGTCACCTTCGTTTACGTACTCGAGTGCGATCGCGTCGCCCGTTTCATGCGCGAAAAGCCAGTCGACGTTGCCGATCAGTTCGCGGTAGCGCAGGTAGCCGTGCAGCGCGTCGCGCAGCGTCGCGGCGTTGCAGGTGATGCCCGCGAGTTCGGGGAATGGTGCGAGCCACGGCACGACCTGTGGCGGCGGCCGATGCCAGGACAACGGCCAGTCGCTCATCAGCCGCATCGCGGCGACATGCCGATCGCCGGGGATGCGCCGCGCGTCGTCGGCGAGATCGGCCGCGCCGATGCCGAGCGTCGCATACAGCGGCGCGACGTCGAAGCCGTTGCGGCGCATGTCGTCGAGCGCCTGTCGGTAGACCCGGACGGATACCGATTTCTGTCGTAACTCCATGTCTCTCTCCATGACCTTCGGGTTGCCCCCGCTGCGAGAGGTCAGGTACTGCTCCTGCCGGTCAAGCATGGTGACCGGTCGATTTCTTTTAACTGGGACGCTGGAGTGGGGTGACAAGTACAACAGATCGATTCAGGCGGATCAATGAAAACTTCGCTGTTCCGGCGTTCGACGATTGCGTGCGCGTGCGCGATCCAGGCGTTGCCGACGACGGTGACGCGTGCCGCGCACCGGGCCGAATGGGCCGTGCGGCATGCGGCGAAGCCGGGCCGTGACTTCGTCGCATGCCGGTGCCGTTGATGACGTTACTGGCCGCCGCGCCGGAACGGATCGTGTTCGCGCAGTTCGTCGACGTACGCATGGATATGCTCGGTCTCGCGTTCGAGAAAACGTGCCACTGCGTCCGAGAACGCCGGGTGCGCGAGCCAGTGCGCGGAGTGCGTGACGGTCGGCAGGAAGCCGCGCGCGAGCTTGTGTTCGCCCTGCGCGCCGCCTTCGAATGTATCGAGCCCGGCCTCGATGCAGAATTCGAGCAACTGGTAGTAGGCCGTTTCGAAATGCAGGCAGGGCACGTGTTCGAGCGCGCCCCAATAGCGGCCATACAGCGTGCCGCCGCCGTTTTCGCCGCGCCGGTAGACGGCGAGTGCACTCGCGATCGGCTGCCCGCCGGCTTCCGCGATCACGAGCAGCAGGTTCTCGGGCATCGTCGCGCCGATCGTGCGGAAGAAGTCGAGATTCAGGTACGGGCTGGAATAGTGTTCGCGATAGGTCTGCCGGTAGCAGCGCGAGAAGAAACGCCAGTCGGCGTCGGTGATCTGGTCGCCGGTGAGCCGCCGGAACGTCACCCCCGCGTCGTGCACCTTGCGCCGCTCGGCGCGGATGTTCTTGCGCTTCTTCTGCTCGAGCGTGCCGAGGAAATCGTCGAAGTGGCGGTAGCCGTCGTTGATCCAGTGGAACTGCACGCCTTCGCGCAGCATCATCCCCATCGATTCGAGGAGCGCCGCTTCGTCGCCGGTCGGGAACAGCACGTGCAGCGACGACACGTCGCTCTGCTCGGCGAACGCGAGCAGCGTGGCCGCGAGCCGGCGGCGCGCGCCGTCGTCGGCCGCGAGCAGGCGCGTGCCCTGCACGGGCGTGAACGGCACCGCGCACAGCAGCTTCGGGTAGTAGGGCAGGTCGTTGCGCTGGTACGCGTCGGCCCACGCCCAGTCGAACACGTATTCGCCGTACGAATGCTGTTTCGCGTAGACGGGCGCGGCGGCCGCGAGGCGGCCGGTGCGCTCGTCGGTCAGCGTGACGAAGTGCGGCGACCAGCCGGTATCGTCGACCGCGCAGCGCGCGACGTGCAGCGCGTCGAGGAATTCGTGGCGCAGGAAGGGGGTCGGCTGCGCGTCGCGGGCGAGTAGCGCGTTCCATTCTTCGGCCGGCACCTCCGCGGGGGACGACAGGATGCCCGTGCGATAATCGATGCGTTCGTGTTTCAAGCGTGAATCCGTACCGTTCTGTGTCGCCGGATGCGCGGGCCTGCGCGGCCCGCACCGGGACGATTTCGTCAGCCGTTCAGGGCGCGCCGCCGGGCTGCGCCGATCCCGCCATGAAGACCCGACTCGCTCTTGCCCAGATCAACGTCACCGTCGGCGACTTCGCCGGCAACGTCGCGCGAATCGTCGCGGCCGCCCGCGCCGCGCACAACGATGGTGCGCAGCTGATGGTCGCGCCGGAACTCGCGCTGTCCGGCTATCCGCCGGAAGACCTGCTGCTGCGGCCCGCGTTCTACGCGGCGGCGGCCTCGGCACTCGATGCGCTCGCCGACGCGCTGAAGGCATTCGACGGGCTCGCGGTGCTGGTCGGCCATCCGCTGCGCGGCATGGGCGAAGGCGCGCACGCGCCAGCCGTCGATGGTAATGCAAACCGCCCGATCGAGCGCGGCGTGCCGCCCACCGATACCTATAACGCGGTTTCCCTGATCGTCGGCGGCGAGATCGTCGGCACCTACCGCAAGCAGGACCTGCCGAACGCCGAGGTGTTCGACGAGAAGCGCTACTTCGCGACCGACGCCGAGCCGCTCGTGTTCGAGCTGAACGGCGTGAAGTACGGCGTGATCATCTGCGAGGATGCGTGGCACGCGTCGGCCGCGCAGATCGCGAAGGCGGCCGGCGCGCAGGTGCTGCTGATCCCGAACGGCTCGCCGTACCACATGAACAAGGAAGCGGTGCGCTTCGACATCCTGCGCGCACGGATCCGCGAAACCGGGTTGCCGATGGTGTACGTGAACCTCGTCGGCGGCCAGGACGAGCTCGTGTTCGACGGCGGCTCGTTCGTGCTCGACGCGCAGGGCGCGCTCGTCGCGAAGATGCCGCAGTTCGACGAAGGGCACGCGATCGTCGAATTCGACGGCGCGCGGCCGCTGCCGGGCGCGATCGCGCCCGAGCTGTCGACGCACGCGCAGGTGTACCGCGCGCTCGTGACGGGCGTGCGCGACTACATCGGCAAGAACGGGTTTCCGGGCGTGCTGATCGGGCTGTCGGGCGGCGTCGATTCGGCCCTGGTGCTGGCCGTCGCATGCGATGCGCTCGGGCCGGAGCGCGTGCGCGCGGTGATGATGCCGTCGCGCTTCACGGCCGACATCTCGACCACCGACGCGGCGGAGATGGCGCGGCGCGTCGGCGTGCGCTACGACGAGATCGCGATCGCGCCGATGTTCGATGCGTTCCGCGCATCGCTCGCGGGCGAGTTCGCGGGCCGCGCGGAAGACGCGACGGAGGAGAACATCCAGGCACGCATTCGCGGCACGCTGCTGATGGCGCTGTCGAACAAGTTCGGCTCGATCGTGCTGACGACCGGCAACAAGAGCGAGATGGCGGTCGGCTACTGCACGCTGTACGGCGACATGGCCGGCGGGTTCGCGGTGATCAAGGACATCGCGAAGACGCTCGTGTACCGGCTGTGCCGCTATCGCAACGAAACGGCCGACTACCCGCTGCGCGACGTGATCCCGGAGCGGATCCTCACGCGTGCGCCGTCGGCCGAGCTGCGCGAGAACCAGACCGACCAGGACAGCCTGCCGCCGTACGACGTGCTCGACGCGATCATGCGCATGTACATGGAAGAGGACCGGCCGCTCGCCGAGATCGTCGCGGCCGGTTACGCGCAGGCCGACGTCGAGCGCGTGACGCGGCTCATCAAGATCAACGAATACAAGCGCCGCCAGGCGCCGATCGGCATCCGCGTCACGCATCGCGCGTTCGGGCGCGACTGGCGCTACCCGATCACGTCACGTTTTACCGAACGTCTCGATTGAGCGGTGCTGGGCCGCGTGCGGCGCGCAGGCTTACAATCGGGGTCGCGATTTTGCATCCAAACGAGCATTGGGGGACAACCACCATGAAACGCATCACTGCCATCATCAAGCCGTTCAAGCTGGACGAAGTCCGCGAAGCGCTCGCCGAAGTGGGTCTCACGGGCCTGACCGTGACGGAAGTGAAGGGCTTCGGCCGCCAGAAGGGCCATACCGAGCTGTATCGCGGCGCCGAATATGTCGTCGACTTCCTGCCGAAGATGAAGATCGAGGTGGTCGTCGCGGAAGCGCAGGTCGACCAGGTGATCGATGCGGTGATCGGCGCGGCGCGCACCGGCAAGATCGGCGACGGCAAGATCTTCGTGTCGGATGTCGAGCGTGTGATCCGCATCCGCACGGGCGAAGAGAACGAAGCGGCCGTCTGAGCGCCGCCTTCGTCGAAGGGCCGCACAAAGCCGGCCCGCCAATAAAAAACGGTGCGATACCCGGTTGGGTACCGCACCGATACGCGCCTCTCGCAGCAGCGTGGAAAACGTCGTTGAATCGATTCTTTGAGAACGGCGCCTGATCAGAACAGGTGCTGGATACCGGCGTAGACGCCGGTCTGGCTGCCGCCCGGATGCGGGTTGCCGGTCGACACGGCGGTGCCTGCACCGTTCGCGTTCAGACCGAAGTTGGCCGACGAGCTGTTGCGCACCGTCGCGGCCTGCAGGTCGAACAGCGTGCGCTTCGAGATGTTGTACGAACCGCCGATCGTGTAGATGTTCGCGTTGCCGCCGCCGTGGTTCGCGTTCACGTGATACACGGCCGCGATCAGCGCCGCTGCCGGCGTTGCCTGCCACGTCACGCCGCCCCAGACCTGCTGGGTGCCCGTCACACCGGCGTTCACTGCCGGGCCGCCGCTGCCGTCCGCGCGCGATGCCTGGTAGGCCGCTTGCACCTTGAACTGGCCGAGGAACACGTTCACGCCCGCGAAGTATTCACGCGAGTAGTTGAACACGTCCGAGAAGCGGCCGTTGCTGTCGCGCGTTTCGTCGTAGATGCCGCGCAACTGGAACAGCGAGTTCGTGTAGGTGACCTGACCGCCCATTGCACGGCCCGGTTGGCCGGCCGTCGTGTTGCCGTTGAAGCTGGTCGAGTTCGAGAACGAGAACTGGCCGTAGAAGTCGAGGCCGTAGAGCGACGGCGACTGGTACGACACGTTGTTGCTGGTCTTGTTCCAGTTGCGGCCGCGCACCAGCGAGGCCGTCGACCAGGCCGACTGGCCGAACGGGTCGAAGTCCCACACGCCGTTGGCGATCGCGAGCTCGCGACCCAACAGCAGCGTACCGTAGCGATCGTTGGAGATGCCGACCGTCGCAAAACGATCCCAGATCGAGCCGCTGAAGCCGCCCGTCATCGTGTTGAACGCGCCTTCGAGGTGGAACAGGATCTTGTTGCCGCCGCCGATGTCCTCGGTGCCCTTCAAGCCCCAGAGGCTGGTGCCCCAGTCGCCGCTTTCCGCGCGCACTTGGTGGCCGTTTTGCAGGCCGTTCATGTACTCGATGCCGGCATCCAGGCGGCCATACAGCGTGACGCTGCTCTGCGCGTGCGCCGTCACCACCCCAGCAGCCATCAGCGCGGCCGCGACCAAAGCTTTCTTCATCATCTCCTCCATACCCTGTCAAAAAGTCAACCCAGACTGCACGAGATGCCCGGAGCGCGAGCGCCGGGCAAAAGCGGGATAACCAGGGAGACCTCGTGCAGGGCCGGTAAGCGCAGCACGCGGGCAAGCGGACGGAAAACCGTTGAGCGGTCCCGCGCAGCCGGGTCGGCCTGCGGGGTCTCCTTGTAGTGTCGTGAAGCTAAACTACATTTCACGAACTTCGTTTTGCTACTTTGGTTACTAATTTAGCAAAAATACAATTTTGTGGCGATGGAAATCGTTGTTTGACTAACACGTGTCGCCAAATTGCCATGCAACACGGTGGGCAACAGGGGTGCCGAGGGTTTGCAATTAACGGAAAACCCTTGTCCCGCAAGGGAGACACGAGTTTTGCAAACAGGGGTCAAGGATTGCCACTATTGACGCTGCGAGGGCGCGGGCGTAAGCGTCGGATGCGAGAAATTGGTAAGTATTTCGTAATGAATGGACGGCTGCCGGAGAGGGCCTGCGGGTGCCTGAAACGCTTGTCCGGCAACGCCCGGCGCGAGGTGCCAACCTGTGTCGGTCAGGCAGCGGCGGGCCTTGCGTCGAGCAGCTGCGCGCGAATCCAGCGATGTGCATCGGTGCGCGCATGCTTCGCGTGCGAGTAGACCTTCACGGTGTAGCGCGGAATCTCGAACGGCGCCGGAAAGAGGCGGATCGGCGCCGCGTGCCGCAACGCCTGCGCGGCGCGGTTCGGCACCGTCATCAGCAGCGCGGATTCCGCGATCACGAACGGCGCGGCCAGCACGGTCGGCAACTGCACGGCGACCTGCCGCGCGAGGCCGAGCCGGTCGAGCACATGGTCGACGACACCCCGCGACTCGTTCCACGGCGTGACGACCACGTGGCGTGCCGCCAGGTATTGGTCGAGCGTCAGGCGCCGGCGAATCTCCGGATGCGTGGCGCTCGCGATCACGACGTAGTCGTCGGAGAACCAGTCGAAATCCTCGATGCCCGGCGCGTCGGCCGCCGATTCCTCGTGGTAGCCGAGCGCGAAATCGATGCGGCCGGCCGCGAGTTCGTCGACGGAGATCTTCCGGTCGGAATGCACGACGCGGATCCGCAATTGCGGCGCGACATGCTGGATGCGGGCGAGAAACGCCGGCAGCACGGCGAATGCCGTGTAGTCGGTCGCTGCGAACACGAAAGTGCGGTCGCTTTGCGCGGGATCGAAGCGGCGTGCGCGGGCGAGCCCCTTCGACATCGTGTCGAGCGCGTCGCCGGCCCAGGTGGCGATGTCGTCGGCGCGCACGGTCGGCTGCATCTCGTTGCCGAGGCGCACGAACAGCGCGTCGCCGATGGCGTCGCGCAGCCGTGCGAGCGCGTGGCTCAGGGCGGACGGGCTCAACGCGAGCTCGTGCGCGGCCGCGGCGACGGACCGGTGGCGGTATAGCGCATCGAACACGAGCAGCAGGTTCAGGTCGAGGCGGCGCAGATCGGGATGCATCATGTTCAGGTCTGGATGAATAAACTGCACTTCCTGCAGGGGCTGCGTGAACGTAGCATGACGCTCTGATGGGTGCCAGCGCGGCTGCGCGGCATCGTTTCCCGTTACAAGCCAGGGCCGGAGGAGGGCTCAACCCGTGCAAATCGACATCCGTTCCGCCACCGTCGCCGACGTGCCGCAGATCCTGCGTTTCATCACCGAGCTGGCCATCTACGAGAAGGCGGAACACGAAGTGATCGCGACGCCCGCGTCGCTCGAGCGCAGCCTGTTCGGCGAGGGATCGCCGGCGCGCGCGCTGATGTGCGAGGTCGACGGCGAGCCGGCCGGCTTCGCCGTGTATTTCTTCTCGTATTCGACGTGGCTGGCCCGGCAGGGGCTGTATCTCGAGGATCTGTACGTATCGCCACGCTTTCGCGGCGCGGGCGCCGGGCTGCGGCTCCTGAAGGCGCTCGCGCGGATCGCGGTCGAGTCGGGCTGCGGGCGTTTCGAGTGGAGCGTGCTCGACTGGAACGAGCCGGCGATCCGCTTCTACGAGAGCGTCGGCGCGGCGCCGCAGAGCGAATGGGTGCGCTACCGGCTCGCAGGCGACGAACTGCGCGCGTTCGCCGACAGCGCGCCGGTGAGCGCCGCGTAAACGCAAAACGGGCGCCGCGCGGCGAACCGCGGGCGCCCGCTCAAACGGCGTGCGTTACTTGAGGCTGCCCGACAGGAACCCGCGCAGCCGCTCGCTCTTCGGGTTCGCGAACACCTCGGACGGCACGCCTTCTTCCTCGACGCGGCCCTGGTGCAGGAACATCACGTGGTTCGACACGTTGCGCGCGAAACCCATCTCGTGCGTGACGACGATCATCGTGCGGCCTTCCTCGGCGAGCTTCTGCATCACCTTCAGCACTTCGCCCACCAGCTCCGGGTCGAGCGCCGACGTCGGCTCGTCGAACAGCATCACGTCCGGATGCATCGCCAGCGCGCGCGCAATCGCCACGCGCTGCTGCTGGCCGCCCGACAGGTGCGACGGATACTGCTTCTCGACGCGCGGCGCGAGGCCGACTTTCTCGAGATACGTGCGCGCACGTTCCTCGGCTTCCTTCTTCGGGATGCCGAGCACGTTCACCGGCGCTTCCATCACGTTCTCGATCACGTTCATGTGCGACCAGAGATTGAAGTGCTGGAACACCATCGACAGCTTGGTGCGTACGCGCTGCAGCTGTTTCGTATCGGCGGCGCGCAGCGCGCCGGTCTTGTCGAGCGCGGTGCGCACTTCCTCGCCGTCGACGAAGATGCGGCCCGCGTTCGGCTGCTCGAGGAAGTTGATGCAGCGGAGCATCGTGCTCTTGCCGGAACCGGACGAGCCGATCACGCTGATCACGTCGCCCGAGTTCGCCTTCAGCGACACGCCCTTGAGCACCTCGTTGTCGCCGTACCGCTTGTGCAGATCGTCGACGAAAAGCTTTTGAGTCTGGGAATTCATCATAGTCCTGCGAAAACTTACTTGCCTTGCGGGCGCAGATACGCGAGCCAGCGGCGCTCGGCCTGGCGGAACAGCCAGACGAGCGTGAACGAGATCACGAGGTAGAGCAGGGCGGCGATGCCGAACGCATGGAACGACATGTAGGTCGCCGAGTTGACGTCGCGGGCGATCTTCAGGATGTCCGGCACGGTCGCGGTGAAGGCGACGGTGGTCGCATGCAGCATCAGGATCACTTCGTTGCTGTACAGCGGCAGCGCGCGGCGCAGCGCCGACGGCAGGATCACGCGGCGGTACATCGTGAACGGCGACATCCCGTACGCACGCGCGGCTTCGATCTCGCCGTACGACGTCGCCTTGATCGCGCCCGCGAAGATCTCGGTGGTGTACGCGCAGGTGTTCAGCGTGAACGCGAGCAGCGTGCAGTGCATCCCGTCGCGGAAGAACGCGTCGAGCATCGGCGTGCCGCGCACGGCCTGCAGGCTGTAGAGGCCCGTGTAGCAGAGCAGCAGCTGCACGTAGAGCGGCGTGCCGCGGAACACGTACGTGTAGAGCCACACGGCGCCCGACAGCCACTTCTTCTTCGACACGCGCGCGACCGCGAGCGGTATCGACAGGCAGAAGCCGAGGCCGATCGACACGACCAGCAGCCACAACGTGATCGCGACACCGGTGATGCGATAGCCGTCGGTGTAGAGATAGTTGCGCCAGTATTCTTGGATGAGTTCGATCATAGGTCAGCCTTGCGGACGCCGGTCGAGTAGCGCTTTTCGAGCCACATCAGCACGAAGTTCGAGATCGTCGTGATCGCGAGGTAGACGGCACCCGCGATCAGCGTGAAGAAGAAGAACCGCAGCGTGCCCTTGCCGGCATCCTGCGACGCCTTCACGACGTCGGCGAGGCCGATGATCGACACGAGCGCGGTCGACTTCACGAGCACCTGCCAGTTGTTGCCGATGCCGGGCAGCGCGAAGCGCATCATCTGCGGGAACATGATCCGCGTGAACACCTGCCAGTTCGTCATCCCGTACGCGCTGCCGGCCTCGAGCTGGCCGCGCGGCACCGACAGGAACGCGCCGCGGAACGTCTCGGTGAAATACGCGCCGTAGATGAAGCCGAGCACGAGCACGCCGGCGAGGAACGGGTCGATGTCGATCTGGTCCCAGCCGAGCGCGTCGGTCGCCATGTTCAGCCAGATCTGCAGGCTGTAGAACAGCAGCAGCATCAGCACGAGGTCGGGCACGCCGCGGATCAGCGTCGTGTAGACGGTGCCGACGCCGTTCGTGAAGCGGTTGCGCGACAGCTTCGCGCCCGCGCCGAGCAGGCCCAGCAGGAACGACAGCGCAAGCGAAAGCACCGCCAGTTTGACGGTTTGCCAGGTGCCTGCGAGGATCAGCGGGCCGTAACCTTGTAGAAACATTGAGTGGTCCCTGGTGTGGTCCCTTAGGGCGCACGCGGTGCGCCGCGAAAGACGCATTCCGCCCAAGCTGCGCGGAACGCCCCGTGCGTATCGTGACCGTCCGCCCCGGCATCGGTGCCGGGCCCGTCCGTCGCGCGAGCGGCGGGCAGGGGGCGGGCGGCGCGTGGTTGACTGCCTGTACTGCCCGGGTGCGGGGCCGCCCCCGCATCCGTCGTCTCTTCTTTTCGTTGCTCAGCGGGCCGAAGCCGAATAGACGCTGAACGCGAAATACTTGTGCGACAGCCGGTCGTACGTGCCGTCCTTGTGCATGTCGGCCAGCGCCTTGTTGATCTTGAGCTTCAGGTCCGTATCCTCCTTGCGCAGGCCGATCGCGGTGCCGTCGCCGATCGTCTTCGGATCCTTCACTTCCGGCCCGGCAAACGCGAAGCCCTTGCCGCGCGGTGTGCGCAGGAAGCCGTAGTCGGCCTGCAGCTCGTCCTGCAGCGTCGCGTCGAGACGGCCCGAGCCGAGGTCGGCGTAGACCTGGTCCTGGTTCTGGTAAGGAATGATCGTCACGCCCTGCGGCTCCCAGTACGCCTTCGCGTAGGTTTCCTGCGTCGAGCCCTGCTCGACGCCCACGCGCTTGCCCTTCAGCGATGCAACCGTCGGCAGCAGCGGCGAGCCGGTCTTCGCGATCATCCGCGCCGGTGCGTCATAGACCTTGTCGGAGAAGTCGATCTGTTCGCGGCGCTTGTCCGTGACGGTCAGCGACGACACGATGACGTCGTACTTCTTCGCCTTCAGCGCCGGGATGATCCCGTCGAGATCCTGCGCCACCCACACGCATTTCACGTTGATTCGCTTGCAGATTTCCTTGGTGAGATCGACGTCGAAACCGACGATCTCGCCGCTCGGCGCGGTCGACTCGAACGGCGGGTAGCTGGCGTCGACGCCGATCCGCACGGTCTTCCACTCCTTCGCGAAGGCGCTGCCCGCCATGAGGGCGAGGGCGGCGCACAGGGCGGCCTTCTTCATTTCCATCCTTCTGTTGCTGACTTTCCGGGAGCACTCGCGGCCGGTAGGACCGGGCGCCGCGGCGTATTCTAGACGGCCAAAAATCGCCGATCGGCGCTGTGGCAATGGCGGCCGCCGGAACGGCGAACGCCAAAAGGCCGGTATTTTACCCGAACGCGATACCCGGAAACCGGCAATCCGGGCCGACCGATCGATTCTTCGACGCATTGATCCGGCTGTTGCGATAATCGCTGCATTCGCAATGGACATTGCATCGATTGCATCCGCAGGTGCAACGATGCGGTGCGCAGGCGGCGGATTGTGGCGCGATTGGCACACTCATACAGTGATGGCATGGCAGAACCCTGCATCCCACGGAGTGTCCGTTCCATGTTCCAGATCCGCCGCGCCGCCGATCGCGACCAGCGCAGCCATGGCTGGCACGAATTCCTTCACAGCTTTCCTGGGGCGTCCGGCCGGAGCGGGCCGCCGGCGTTCGGCGCGTTGCGCGAACTGAACGAGGAATGCATCGCGCCGACCCGCGGCTACGGGATGCGGCCGTACCGCGACGCGGAAATCGTCACCTACGTGCTCGACGGCGCGCTCGCGCATCGCGACAGCCTCGGCAACGGGGCGATCGTCCGTGCGGGCGGCGTGCAGCGCATGAGCGCCGGCAGCGGCGTCATGCTGAGCGAAACCAACGCGTCGCGTGACGAGCCGCTGCGCCTGCTGCGGATCTGGCTCGCGCCGGCCGGGGCAGGCGGCCGGCCCGGCTACGTGCAGACGCGCTTTGCCGATGACGAGAAACGCGGCCGGCTGCGGCTCGTCGCGGCGCCGGACGGTGGCGACGGTGCGCTGCCGATCGGCGCGGACGCACGCATCTTCGCGGGGCTGATCGACGGCGACGAGGCGGCGGCGTTCGACGTGCCGGCCGGGCGCCGCGCGTACGTGCACGTGGTGCGCGGCGACGTCGAGGTGAACGGCTACGCGCTGTCCGCGGGCGACGGCGCGCGGATCGGTGCCGTGGACGCGGTGGCGTTCGCGTGCGGCCAGGCGGCCGAGGTGCTGCTGTTCGACGTCGCCTGAAACGCAAAAAGGGGACGCGGGCCGGTGCCCGTGTCCCCTTCGATGCCGCTGCGCGGAGCGGCCCGCCGGCTTACTGCGCCGGCGCCGACGCGGCCTTGGCCGCGCGATGCTGCTCCCAGCGCTCCTTCATCTTCTCGTGGCGCTGTTCCATCTTCGCGAACTGCTGCTTGAGCGCCGTGCTGACCATCGTCTTCTGCTGGTCGTTCAGCCCGTTGTAGAACGTGAGCCACGCGGCGGACGTCTGCTCGCGCAGTTGCGCGTTCTGCGCCTCGGCCTGCTGGCGTGCCGAGTGCATCGCGCTCAGGTCGAGGATCGGCTGGTTCTGCTGCGCCTTGAACTGATCGCGCATCTGCTCGTGGCTCTTGCGCATCGCGTCACGGTTCTGCTTCATCGTGTTGACGGCCGCCTGCCATTGCTGTTCCTGCGACGCGTTGAGCTTCAGCTGGTCGTGCAGTTTCATGATTGCGCCGAACGGGCCGCCTTCGTGCCCGCCATGCATCTGGTGGGCGCCGGGGCCGCCCGGAGGCGGCATGTCGTTGGGCTGCGCGGCATGCGCGGTGCCGAATGCGAGAGCGAGCACGGTGGCGGCCGCGATGGCCACGCGGGAAGTCTTCTTATACATTTCAGAAACTCCTTGTATCCAAAGGGTCCGGCGATGCGGGTCCGGGAAAACCGGGTGCCGCATCCGGTAAGACGCAGGTTAGCGATGCAGGCTGCGGCCGGTGTTACGTGGGGCGGTGGCCGGGTTACCGCGCATTACAGTTCCCTTGCGCGGTAACCCGCAGTAACCCTTTCGTCCCTTTGTTTCGTTCTTCGACTCCGCCCTCGCGCGGTAAACTTCGAGCCATGACTACCCAGATCCTCATCGTCGACGACGACCAAGAACTCCGAGACCTGCTGCGCGACTACCTCGTGCGCCAGGGGATGGAAGTGTCCGTGCTGCACGACGCGGCGACGCTCGAGAAGCGCCTCGAGCGCGAGCGGCCCGACCTGATCGTGCTGGACCTGATGATGCCGGGCGTCGACGGCCTGACCGCGCTGCGCCAGCTGCGCGCGGCCGGCGACGACATCCCCGTGATCATGCTGACCGCGCGTGCGGACGACGTCGACCGCATCGTCGGGCTCGAGCTCGGCGCGGACGACTACCTCGGCAAGCCGTTCAACCCGCGCGAGCTGCTCGCGCGCGTGCAGGCCGTGCTGCGCCGCCGCCGCGCGACGCCGTCGGCCGCGGCGCCCGAACAGCGCGAGCCGTTCGCGTTCGGCCGCTTCGTGCTCGACTTCCAGGCGCGCACGCTGTCGGTCGACGGCAAGCCGGCCACGCTGTCGAGCAGTGAATTCGCGCTGCTGAAGATCTTCGTGAACCATGCGCTGCGCACGCTCACGCGCGAGCGGCTGCTCGAGCTGCTGCACGGGCCCGAGTACGACGGCACCGACCGCGGCATCGACGTCCAGGTGTGGCGCCTGCGCCGCATCCTCGAAACGGATCCGTCGACGCCGCGCTTCATCCAGACGGTGCGCGGGCGCGGCTACGTGTTCGTGCCCGACGGCGAGGCCCATGCGCAAACCCATTGATTCACTGTTCGGGCGGCTGGCGCTGCTCGTCGTCGGTGTCCTGCTCCTGTCGCACTTCGCGTGGTTCTTCGCGATGCGGCTCGAGCGCAGCCAGATGCAGACGCGTTACGCGGTCGAAGAGGCCGCGTTCCTGGTCGACGCGGTGCGCCAGCACGTCGCGCGCACGCCGGACCAGCCGCTGCCGTCGCGCGTGCGGCTCGTGTCGCCGGACAGCGCCGACGTGCCGAAGGGCGGTGATGCGGGGCTGCCGCCGCCGCTGAAGCGGTTCCGCGACGACGTGAGCGACCGCATGCCGCCCGGCACGCAGGTCGAGATCGGCACGCCCGGACATCCGCCGGTGCTGTGGGTGAAGGAGCCGACCGACCGCAACTGGATCGTGGTGCCGGTTCAGCCGCTGCGGCCGCCGCGCTCGCTCGACCGGATGCTGTTGTGGCTCGGCACGATCTTCTCGGCCGGCGTGATCGCCGCGCTGTTCGCGGCCTGGCAACTGCAGCAGCCGCTGCGTTCGCTGGCACGCGCGGTCGCGCGCTTCGGCCGCGGCCAGCCGGTGCCGCCGCTGCGCGAGCGCGGCCCGCGCGAGCTGCGCCAGCTCACGCATGGCTTCAACCAGATGGTGGAACAGGTGTCGCAGGCCGAGAGCGACCGCGCGGTGATGCTCGCGGGCGTGGCGCACGACCTGCGCACGCCGCTTGCGCGGATGCGGCTGCGGGCGGAAATGATGGACGACGCCCGGTTGCGTGACGGCGTCGTGCGCGACGTCGATTCGATGTCGCACATCGTCGATCAATTCCTGGTGTTCGCGCACGGCGGGTCCGATCGCAGCGAGCCGGTGCCGGTCGATCAGGCGTGCGAGCGGATCGCGCGCAGCTATCGCGCGGTCGCGCCGAACGCGCCGACGGTCCAGACCCGGCTCGACGCCGATCCGGGCTTCCGGCTGCCGACGGCGACGCTCGACCGGATCCTGTCGAACCTGCTGGACAATGCGCATGCGTATGGTGCGCCGCCCGTGCTCGTCGAGACGGCGCGCACGCCGGCCGGCTACGTGTTGTCGGTGAGCGACAGCGGCGGCGGGATCGCGCCGCGCGACCTCGCGGCGGCCACGCGGCCGTTCGTGCGGCTCGACCCGGCGCGCGGCGGCAACGGCCACAGCGGGCTCGGGCTCGCGATCGTCGAGCGGCTCGTGCTCAGGCTGGGCGGGACGTGCGACATCGGCAACCGCCCCGAAGGCGGCCTGCGTGTCGCGATGACGTTCCCGTTCGAGGTCGTGCCGAAGGACGAACCCCACGCACAGGCCGCATGAGCGGCTGCGGCGCCAGCCCGTCCGGGCTGGCGCCGCGTGCCATCATTCGCCGAACAGCGTGCCGAGCGTCTCGGCCGCGTTGCTGTCGATGGTGTTGTAGGTCACGGTGGTGGCCTCGAAGATGTAGACGGTCGTGTACCGGCCGAGGCGCTCCAGGATTTCCTCCTGCAGCGATTCCGGCACGACGTTCATGTTCAGGTACCACGCCGTCGACGACAGCCGCGTCTGGAACGACCCGTATTCCTGCATCAGTTCGTAGAACGCGTCGGCATCCTGATCGCGGCAGACGATCACCAAGTTTCCTGCCATTCCCTTTCCTCCCGCTCGTCGATCGATCCCCGGCGCCTGTTGACATCGGGCACGCGCATGCGTGGCCGTCGGACCATCCGCAACAGACCCCGAGGGCCAGCCCTGATCATACCCGCTTAGTCGTATCCGGCTGGTGACGCCCGACATGGTTTGCGCACACGTGCGGCTGGCGGGTTCCCGGGCGGGCCGGATCACGGCATAATTCGGGCCTGCATGCCGGCCGAAAGACTGCGGCCGGGGCTGCTCGACCCGCGCATCCGCCATCCGCCCGCGCGCCAGGCACGATCCGTGCGCCGCCTGCGCCGCTCCCGGACGGTTGTACCTGAAATACAGGTTGGTGTAGTGTCGTGCCGTCGCGGGCCGGCTCGTCCGGGGCGCGGCAGCGCACGCACGGCGCACCGCGCTCGCGCGCGATCGTCAGTCAATCGAATTACCGCACCCGTGCGCTTTGCCATGAATCAACATCGACTGCCGGCTTCGTTCGGCCTTACCGGGGAGGGCGCCTGATGGACGTCGGATTCTTCAATCCGAACCGGACCGCCAACGCGTCCGCGTGGCGCGTCCTGCCGAACCGGTGGGATTTCATCGCGTTTCCGCTGATCATCTGCCTGATCGCGATGGCGGTCGTCGGCTTCCACGAAACGATGGCGCCGATCGGTACCCTGCAGACGCAGAAGATCTCGCTCGACCCGTCGAACCTGCCCGAATACGCGTTGCGCACCACGCTGCGGATGCTTGCCGCAATGGTCGCCTCGCTTGCGTTCACGCTGATCTACGGCACGCTCGCCGCGAAAAGCCGGCGTGCCGGCATGGTACTGATCCCGATCCTCGACATCCTGCAGTCGGTGCCGGTGCTCGGCTTCATCTCGTTCACCGTCACGTTTTTCCTCGCGCTGTTCCCGAGCCGCGTGCTCGGCGCCGAGCTCGCGGCGATCTTCGCGATCTTCACGAGCCAGGCGTGGAACATGACGTTCAGCTTCTACCAGTCGCTGCGTACGGTGCCGCGCGACCTGGACGAAGTGTCGCGGGGTTTCCACCTGACGTCGTGGCAGCGCTTCTGGAAGCTCGAAGTGCCGTTCTCGATGCCGGGCCTGATCTGGAACATGATGATGTCGATGTCGGGCGGCTGGTTCTTCGTCGTCGCGTCGGAGGCCATCACCGTCGGCAACCAGACTATTACGTTGCCGGGCGTCGGCGCGTATCTCGC
Organism: Burkholderia sp. Tr-20390; assembly: GCF_017104595.1. Classification (NCBI taxonomy): domain Bacteria; kingdom Pseudomonadati; phylum Pseudomonadota; class Betaproteobacteria; order Burkholderiales; family Burkholderiaceae; genus Burkholderia; species Burkholderia sp. Tr-20390. Next base: position 26,155 of record NZ_JAAGPC010000054.1, read on the forward strand.
GCAGGCGATCTCGGACAAGAACCTCGGTGCGATCGGCTGGGTGATCCTCACGATGACGGTCGTGATCGTCGCGTACGACCAACTGCTGTTCCGCCCGCTCATCGCGTGGGCCGACAAGTTCCGGATGGAAAACACCGCGTCGGGCGACGCGCCGCAATCGTGGCTGCTCGACCTCGTGCGCCGCACGCGCCTGATTCATCAGTTGCTCGTGCCGGCCGGCTGGTTCTTCGCGAAGGCCGCGCGGATTCCGCTGCGTCTGCCGCTGTCGGGGGCGATGCGCTTCTCGCTGCCGAAAGTCGAGAAGAAGGCGTCACGCACGGTCGACATCGCGTGGGCGACCCTCGTGCTGCTCGGCACGGCGTATATCGTGTGGCGTGTCATCAGCTTCGTGTCGACCGGCGTGACGATGGCCGAGGTCGGCCACGTGCTGGTGCTGGGGCTCATCACGCTGCTGCGCGTGGTCGTGCTGATCTCCATCGCGTCAGTGATCTGGGTGCCGATCGGCGTGTGGGTCGGGCTGCGCCCGAAGCTGGCCGAGAAGCTGCAGCCGCTCGCGCAGTTCCTCGCCGCGTTTCCGGCCAACCTGTTGTTCCCGGTGTTCGTGATCGTGATCGCGCGCTTCCACCTGAACGCCGATATCTGGCTGTCACCGCTGATCGTGCTCGGCACGCAGTGGTATATCCTGTTCAACGTGATCGCCGGCGCGACGTCCTACCCGAACGACTATCGCGAAGCCGCGACGAACTTCCGCATCCGTGGCTGGCAGTGGTGGCGGCAGGCGATCCTGCCCGGCATCTTCCCGTACTACGTGACCGGCGCGATCACCGCATCGGGCGGCGCGTGGAACGCGAGCATCGTGTCGGAAGCCGTGCAGTGGGGCAATACCAAGATCGAGGCGCACGGCCTCGGTGCCTATATCGCGCAGACCACCGCCGCCGGCGATTTTCCGAAGATCATCCTGGGCATCGCCGTGATGTCCCTGTTCGTCACCCTGTTCAACCGCCTGCTGTGGCGTCCGCTGTATGCCTTCGCCGAAGCGAAGCTGCGGCTCGACTGAGACCGATTGAGAGCGAAACGCGATGCACAATCCGAATGCTGTAAACGCCCCCGTCCAGACGAACCAGCCGCCGCGCCTCGGTGAGGAAATCCTGCGCGTCGATCACGTCTGTCGCGGCTTCAACAAGACGCAGGGCGAATTGCTCGTGCTCGACGATGCGAACCTGTCGCTGCGCGAAGGCGAGATCGTCGGGCTGCTCGGCCGTTCCGGCTCGGGCAAGTCGACGCTGCTGCGCATCATCGCCGGGCTGATCGAGCCGACCGGCGGTGAAGTGACCTATCTCGGCCAGCCGCTGCGCGGCCCGGCCGAAGGCGTCGCGATGGTGTTCCAGACCTTCGCGCTGTTCCCGTGGCTCACCGTGCTGCAGAACGTGGAAGCCGGCCTCGAGGCGCTCGGCGTCGGCGCACGCGAGCGGCGTGAGCGTGCGCTGGCCGCGATCGACCTGATCGGTCTCGACGGCTTCGAGAACGCGTACCCGCGCGAGCTGTCGGGCGGCATGCGCCAGCGCGTGGGCTTTGCGCGCGCGCTCGTCGTCGATCCGACGATCCTGCTGATGGACGAGCCGTTCTCCGCGCTCGACGTGCTGACGGCCGAGACGCTGCGTACCGACCTGCTCGATCTGTGGACGCAGGGCCGGATGCCGATCAAGTCGGTGCTGATCGTCACGCACAATATCGAGGAAGCCGTGTTCATGTGCGACCGGATCCTCGTGCTGTCGTCGAACCCGGGCCGCGTGATCGCCGAGATCAAGGTGCCGTTCAAGCATCCGCGCAACCGGCTCGACCCGGCGTTCCGCAAGCTCGTCGACGACATCTACGCGAAGATGACGGCCCGCCAGACCGGCGAGGCGACGAAGAAGGGGCTCGAGCTCGGCAGCTGGCTGCCGCAGGTGTCGACCAACCTGATGGCCGGCCTGATCGAGACGCTCGCAATGGCGCCTTACCACGGCCGCGCGGACATGCCGGAAATCGCACGCACGCTGCATCTGGAAGTCGACGACCTGTTCCCGATCGCCGAAGTGCTGCAGTACCTCGGCTTCGCGGACGTGCGCGAAGGCGACGTGTTCCTGACGCCGCCGGGGCGCGTGTTCGCGGAATTCGGCACGCAGGAGCGCAAGCTGATGTTCGCGGATCACCTGCTGAAGCACGTGCCGCTCGCGGCGCGGATCAAGAAGGTACTGAACGAGCGCCCGGGCCATCGTGCGCCGCGCGTGCGGTTCGAGCAGGAGCTGGAGGATTTCCTGTCGGACGGCGCCGCCGAGGAGACGCTCGACGCGGTGATCGACTGGGGCCGTTACGGCGAGATCTTCTCGTACAACGACCAGACCGAGATCTTCAGTCTCGAGGACGTCGAGTCCTGACGCAGTCGGGGCGCCTCCGGCGCATCCGGCCGGCAGGGCCCGGATGTCCGCCACGCTTTCATCCGGCCGCGCCCCGCCAAGGGCCGTGCGGCCTGCCCCCGGCGATCGCAAGGAGCGCCGGGCGATGCTCCACCTGAGCGTCGGGCCGCGCCTCCACCGGAGGCGCGGCGAATGGCGTTCGTCGAGGATGTCGCACCCGGTTCGATCCTCGACCGCAACGCTTTGCTTACCTCCGGCTGCACCATTCACTCCACCGCGCATTGAATTCCCGCCGCACCCATTTGTTCGTTGTACGTCGTGCTCCGGTCGTTCATCGTTGACCGATTGCGAGCGATGCCGCGGCAGGTGCGCGGTTGCGCTCGGCAGCAGGCAATGGGTATTGGGGCTCGATTCGGTGGTCGATCGCGTCGGTTGTCATTCCGGAATATTAAATGCTGGTAAGTGTTATGAAATTCTCCGCGGTTTGATATATTTAGCGCCTTCAAGGCGGCTGAGAGCGCCTTGTTGGTGCGATAGCGTCTAGGTTGCGGCGGGTCCGCCGGACGAAAAAAACGAGGTTAATGATGAGTTTCGCTGCAAACGGAAACCCCGATGGGACGGGAGGGGGCGGCGCGGCCTTGGCCGGCGGTTTGAGCAACCTGGGTTCGCTTGCCGGAATGGCGGGGCAACTGGGGGCGCTGACCGGCATGCCGGGCGCCGGGCTGCTGGGCGGGGCCGCGAGCGCGGTTCAACTGGCTCAAACCGGCTTGTCGTTGATCGGCAAGGCACCGGAGTCGATTGCCGAGGCAATCAACGGCCTGACGGGTGCGGTTCCGCGCTTGACCCAGGATAATCGCTTCGTCACGATCGAAACACCGCTCGGTCCGGACGTGCTGCTGGTCAGCGCGGCCGTCATTGACGAACACGTCAATCAGCTCACCGAAACGCATCTCGATCTGCTGTCGCATCGCAACAATATCGAGCCCCAGGAAATTGTCGGGCAGCGGGTCAAGATCACGCTGGAGCCGCAGAGCCGCAATTTCAGTCTGACGCGTGTCGTGACGTCGTCGGCCGATATCGAGACGAAGCGGTATTTCGACGGTTACGTTGCGTCGTTCGGGCGTGTCGGAAACTCGGGTTCGGTGACCCGCTACGAAATGTCGGTCGTTCCGTGGTTCTGGTTCCTGACGCGCTCGACCGATTGCCGGATCTTCCAGAATCAGACGCCGCAGGACATCCTGGGCGACATTTTCCGTGAGATGGGCTTCCCGGATTTCGAGTTCGCCATTCAGGGCGATCGTCCAAAGCTCGAATACATCGTGATGTACGACGAGTCGTACTACAGTTTCTGCTCGCGCCTGATGGAGCAGGAAGGGCTGATCTGGACGTTCCGCTACGAAAACGACAAGCATGTACTCGTGATCGGCGACAGCAACGCGATGTTTCAGCCGATTCCGAATCTGAAGACGATTCCGTACGAAGCCAACAGCGCAGCAAGCGAGCAGAACGGCATCAACCGCTGGGACGAGGCGTTCAGCTTCCGAGTCGGCAAGATCACGTACCGGGATTTCAATTACAACCAGCCGTCGTCGCAACTGATGCATGTCGAGGTGCCGACCGTCAATCTGAAGCACCCGAATATCCAGACGACGGAGCGTTACCAGTTCCATTCGCTGTATGACCACGGGAACGACGGGCAGCGTTACGCATGCTATGCGATGGAAGCGGAAGAAGCGCTCGCGCATCGTTTCAACGGAGCGGGGCATGCGCACGGCATGACGACGAGCGGGCGCTTTACGCTGGTCAATCACGGCACGTCCGCCTACAACAACAAGGATTTCGTGATTCTTCGCGTTCGTCATCAGGTGGCGAACGACTATACCCAGCAGACCTCGAAGCTGCCGTACCACAATACGTTTACGTGCTTGCCGATCGACATTCCGTTCCGGCCGGAGCGGCGTACGCCCAAGCCGCACATGCAGGGTACGCAGTCCGCGATCGTGGTCGGGCCGAAGGGCGAGGAAATTCACACCGACGGCAGCCGGGTCAAGCTGCATTTCCTGTGGGACCGGCGCGGCAAGCTCGACGGCTCGGACTCGATGTGGGTGCGCGTATCGCAACCGTGGGCAGGCAAGGGATGGGGCGGTTCGGCGATTCCACGGATCGGCCAGGAGGTGCTGGTCTCGTTCAACCAGGGCGACCCGGACAACCCCATCGTCGTAGGCCGTGTGTTCAACGGCGAATCCGGCAACCCGTATCACGGCAGCGGCGGCCAGACGATGGGGATGCGCAGTCAGACGCACAAGGGCGAGGGCTTCAACGAACTGCGGTTCTCGGATGTGAATGGCGCCCAGGAAGTCTTTCTGCATGCGCAGAAGGACATGAAGACGATTGTCAAGGATAACGAATCGCATACGGTCGAATCCGGCGCGCGAAGCGTGTCGGTGCTGAAAGGCGACGAGAGCAAGCACGTCGCGGAAGGCAGCCTGTCGGAAAAGATCGCGAAGGCGCGCTTCACGACGGCCAACAGCGTCGGCGTGCAGGCGCTGGCCGGCGATGCCGGGCCGGGGAAGCAGAGCTATCAGGCAACGGACGAGATCGAGCATCGGGTGGGCGCGAGCATCGTCACACTGAAGCCGGACAGCATCAAACTGTCTCATGGCGCATCGAGCATCCTGATCAATCAGAGCGGCATCTTTCTCGATGGCCCGGTGATCCATCTGAATCAAGGGCTTTTCGTGACGCCTGAACAGGCGATGGCGATCGAGTGGGCCAATCAACAGGCGATCATCGCGGCAGGTCTCGCGTCGGCCGATCCAAAAGTGCAGGCGGCGGCTCGCAAGCTTCAGGCGACGGTCAAGGCGCAGCAACTGGCCAAACTCGCGGGGGCCGTGTACACGCCAGGTACGGCGCCGCCCGGATGGAAGAACGTATCGAACGATCCGGAAGCGCTCAAGAAGTTCGGCCTGAGGCCGCAGGACCTGCAGATTCCCGGCAGCAACTTCGGTGCGCAGGTCTATGCGCCCGACCCTGCGGTGTTCGGCGACAGCATGAAGCCTACCCTGGCGTTCAAGGGAACGCAGCCCACGGTCAAGGAAGACTGGTCGAACAACCTCAATCAGGGATTGGGCGACAACTCCCCGTACTACGATCGTGCGGTGACCATCGGCAAGAAGATCTACGGCTCGGGCAATGCAGGCGGCCTCGATCTCACCGGTCACTCGCTCGGCGGCGGGTTGGCTTCGGCAGCGTCCCAGGCCAGCGGCGCGGGCGCGACGACGTTCAACGCGGCCGGCCTCAATTCCGAAACGCTGCCGATGTACGGCGCAGCACCCCGGGCGTCGGCCATCACGAACTACCGGGTCGATGGCGACATCCTGACCGGGGTGCAGGAAGGCAGGCTGGGCCCGATCAGTGACGTGACGTCGCAATTGATGCCCAAGGCCGTCGGTGAGCAGATCACCATTCCGGGTACCAGTTTGACGACCGTTCAGCGTCACATGATGGGGCAGGTGACGAGCGGACTGGAAACGACCGCTGCCGATCAGCAGGCGTCGTTGCTGAGCCAACTTCAGGGACATTGATGAAATACAGCAAGGTCATCGCCGCGGGCGCGGTTGTCGCGGTAATCGGTTTGTCGTCGCCGTTCTGGTGGCCGACTCAAGCACAGGAAACAAAAATGGCAGACTTCAAGCGTTACCCGCCCGAAGACTTTTTCTCGGGATCGCAACTCGAGCTGGCGCGTGCCATTCGCGACGGAAATCTCGAGCAGGTCAAATCGCTTGCGACGCGTACCGATCTGGCTGCGCCGGGCAACAAGAAGGCCACCCTGTTGTCGTTCGCGGTGCAGGAGGCGATTCCGGTGAAGACGGACGCCACGAACGTGCACTTCCAGATCGTCAGCGAGCTGGTGCGGGACGGCGCGAAGCCCGAACAGCCGTTCGGCGAGAACGGAGCGAACGTGGCATATCTGGCTGCGCGGGCAGACACGCCCAACTTGCTGAAAGCATTGCTGGCCGGTGGCATGAGCCCGGATCTCAAGTACGACGGCGATACGCCGCTGCTGTTCGCAACCTGCAAGGACACGCTGTTGCCGCAAATGCGCGTGCTGGTCGAGCACAAGGCCAACGTCAATCTGCGGGACTCGATGAAGGAAACCGCGCTCTACGAAGCGACGCGCCTGCGGCAGTGGGACGTCGTCGATTATCTGCTCGAGCACGGTGCCGATCCGTCGGTGAAGAACGACAACGGCCTCGCCTATTCGAAAGTCCTCGGCGACGAACTGCAGCAGACGCCGAAAGGCTCGCCGCAGCTGAGTCGCATCGAAGCCATTCACAAGCGTCTGGTCACGGCGGGCGTGCAGTAACGTCAGCCGCATGACGGATGCGCCGGCTGCGCCTGTGCAGCCGGCGAACAGTTTCAATCCGGCGCCTGCCCCGACGGGCAGGCCGAACCGAGAAGAGCATGTCCGAATATCAGATGAACGACGTCGTCATTCAGTTGCCGGCGCACTTCAAAGACAAGACGATTCACCTGTTCACGGTCGATGAAGCAGGGAGCAGCGGATTCACGTTCGTGGTTTCGCGTGCGCCGATGGAGCCGGACGACACGGTCGATACGTTCGTGACGCGGCTCGTATCGGAGATGCGAAAGTCGCTTCCGCGTTTCGAATTGAAGCATCTGGAAAACCGGGAAATCGATGGCGAAACCGCGCGCGAAGTCGATTATCAGTGGGTGTCGGAAGGCACGCCGCTGCATCAGCGCCAGACGGTGGTGATGTCGCCGAAGGCCGGGCGCGAGCGCGTGGCGATCAGTTTCATCGGCACCTGTCCGAAGTCGTTCACGGAGGACAAGAGCAAGGAGTACAAGAGCCTGCTCGCGAGTGTCGTGCTGGCCCGGCCCGACCGTGCGGCTTTTGTGCCGACCGCGCTCGGCCAGGACGAGGCGGGCATCGTCTTCGTGCTGCACGAGCCGAGCGCGACGTTGTACGCGCTCACCGGCATGGCCGAACTGTTCCGGCACGACGTCACGGAAATGTTCGACGACACCGCGTTCTTCGGCTCGGCCGGCGAGCCGCTCGCGTTGCAGCCTGCTCCGGCTGGACAGCAGGCGTGGCGAGCACTGGATGGCCGTCAGTTCGCGCTCTGGACGACGGATTCGCGCGAGCACGCGTCGCTGGGCGACCGGCTTGCCGGGGTGACGGCGGTGAAGGGCATGACCGGCATGCAGAGCATCGAGGCCGTGCGTGCTTATCTGACCGCGGTTGCGAACGCGGGCTAACGGGGAGCGCGCGTGGATACATTGCTTGCTGCTGCGCGACTCGGCGATCCGATTGCGCATACGGCATCCAAGGGATGGATGATCGCCGGGTTGATCGCGGGTGCGGTGATCGGCGCGGTGGCGGTGGTCGCCACAGGCGGTGCCGCGTTGACGGTGGTCGCTGCAGTCGCCGCGGGTGCTGCCGCGGGCGGCGGCCTTGGCGAAGTGCTGGGCACGATGTCGTGGGCGCCGCGACACGTCACGGGAAGTCTGATAAAAGGCTCGCCCAACGTCTTCATCAACAGTCGCGCGGCGATGCGGGCCATCCTGAGCCTGGGCCTGTGCAGCGACCACGCGGGTCCGCCGCAGGTGGTCGCGCAGGGTTCGTCGACGGTCTTCATCAACAGCCAGCCGGCGAGCCGCAAGGAAGACCGGATGATGTGCGGCGCGCTGATCAACGACGGATCGCCGAACGTGTTCATCGGCGGCCCGGCGGTCGGTGAGTACAATCCCGAGATTCCGGCGTGGGTCAACTGGACGATGGCTGCGGTGGGCATTGCCGCCGCGGCTGTCCTTGCGGGGCCGGCGCTGGCGTTGCTCGGCGCCGCCGGCGGTTTTCTCGGCGGCGAAGTCGGCGGGTGGCTGGGCGGAAAGATCTTCGGCGAGGGTTCGGACGGGCAGAAGTGGTCGATGCTTGGAGGAAGCTTGCTGGGTGGATTCGGCGCGGGGAAGGGGGCCGGGCTCGTCAGCGGGGCGAGGGGGGCGGGCTCGGTGGCTGGCGAGTTGTCGGCGCTGGAGGCCGTCGAAGGTGCCGCGGGCGCGACGGAGCAGCCGACGATTTCGCTGTTCGGGTTTCGTGGCGGCGGACGGGTGTCCGACGTCGAAGCCGGCATGCATCCGTATCAGTACACTGGCCACGTCGGGTATTCGCTGGACGGTGGCAAGACGATATGGGGCTTTGGTCCCGCAACGGGAGACGCGAGCGCAGCGGAAGTGTTTGGCAACCTGAAGGGATCGGGCAGTTACCCCGGGATGCTTACCGCGGATCAAGACGCATTCATCGCGGTCGCGAAAGAGCCGCTGCCTGCCCGTGGTGGCGGCGGCGCTCCACAGACGGTGTACGAGCAAAAGATACCGGTCACGCAAGAGCAGTACGAATCGATACTGGCGGCACATGAGGAACTGCTTGCACGTGGACCGATGGATGACATCCGGTATCAATGGCCGCCCAAGTCTGGCGAATGGCCCGAAAACAACTATAACTGTGCAACGTTTCCAGGACGCCTCGGCATTCCCATTCCTGAAGGAACAGGGAAATTGCAGAACTACATGCCGGAGCTCGAGAAAGTGGGCACGCCCTGGACGCCAGGAAATTGAATCTTATGAATGTGTCAGAGAGCCTTTATTCCGCCGCTGTCAGAATGCACGACCTGGTGTTCGTGTCCGTCATCGATTCACCGAGTCCGCACGTACTCCGGGCAAAAATAGAGCAGATCTATTCCTGCGGAAAGGGCATCACGCCGGATCACCTCGGGACGGAGTTCGAGTTTTACAGTGGACCTGCGACGTGGGGGAACGTTTCGCTCCAGATCGGGGAGCGGGCGCTGCTCTTCGTCCATCAGGTGTCCGGCGTGTTCAACGAATATCCATGGCGCGGCCACATGGTCCTGGAGGAAATTGACGGTGAATCGTACGCGCGGTTGCAGATGCCCGAGTTGTGGTTGAGGGACGATCTGCCGGAAGCCGTGAAAGCTGCGGCGGGTCCGCATCCAACCAGGCGAAATGCGTCGATTGTCCGGTTCAGTGTGTTTGAGAGCTACCTGAAAGGGCTCATCGAGAAATCGGCTCCCTGAACCGGGGCGGTTTCCGGACGGCGAAGCGGATAATGGAAGAACGAAGTTTTTGGAGCTGAATGGAATGACCGACAAGAATCCTGATTTTTCACCGATTCGCATGCGGGCGCGTGGTTTCGTGTCGCAGGGGCGCATCGAGGACGCGCTCGGGCTGTACGGCGACATCCTGAAAATCGCGCCGGAAGACGCGGCGACGTATGCGGACCGCGGCACGACCTTCGCGATGATCAAGAAGACGGATCTTGCGTTGAACGACCTGAATCGGGCCATCGAACTGGGGTACACGGACGCGTCGGCGTATTGCACGCTCGCGACGATTTTCCTCGAAGGCGGCGGCTACCAGAAGTCGCTGGATTATTTCGACAAGGCGCTGAAGCTCAATCCCGATCAGCCTTTCGTCTATTTCAACCGCGCCCGCGTTTACGAGACGCTGGGCGATATCAAGGCTGCGATTGCCGATCTGGAGCGGTGCCTGACCTACAACCCGGACGATGCGTTGTCCGCGAAGATCAAGGACAGGGTGGCGCAGCTTCGCGCGCGTGCGTAACGGCTGCCGCGGGGTGCGAAGTTGGCGGTATCCGGCCCGGAACTATCCGGGCAAATTGCTTGGGGGCCGTCGTGATGTTGAAGCGTGACAAGTTGCCGTACTCCGCGCTGCCTTCATCGTTGACGGTGTTGATTCCCGAGGCAATTTTCTTGAAGGCGCTCGAGAATGCCGAGTCGCAAACGATCGTCGTTTGGTACGTCGACGCGAAAATCGGTCGTCAACATGAAGTCGAGTTTTCGCCGCAATCGGGGCGTCTGCTGTCACGCAGCGAGCGCGAAGCACGATTTCCGATCGAGCGGCGGATCGTTCTGCGGGATGGAATCCGGGTGCAAGTGGGCAATCGGCTCGAGGCCGCTACCGACGTTCGTTACGAAACCTATACCGCGTACGATCCCGTGACTTCGTCGAAGCTTGCCGTCGGCGAACAGATGTTCTTCATGCGGTTTCTGGGCGATCCCGAGACAATCGTTCGGCAAGCGATCGAAAAAGCGAGGTTCCCGAACACCTATGCGGGATGGAGCGCAATCGAGCGCATTCGCTACTGGGTTGGCGTGCTGTATCGTGCGCGACGTCAGACGGGGGAGTCGGGAATCAATGAAGATGAAGCCTTCCAGCCTGCGTTGCTGAAGCAGATGAGAGCGGTGGATCCCGAGGTCGACGGCATACTTGCGGCGGTCCTTGCCGAACTGAGTCGAATGGAAATGATCGGCCCGGATGTCATGCGGGCCGCGTTCAATCGGCGGACAGGCGCATCGATCTGATCGTCCGGCGGACGAACGTGCCGATGATCGAAGTGCCCGGATTGGCAAGTCGGATGCTTGGCGGCTGACTTGATTGGCCGACAGGTGAGGGCACCTGGCCAGCAATCCGGAAGATGGGTGCGTTGTCCGCGCGGATCAAGGGCAGCGCGATGCTGCTTGGCGCGTCCATCTAACGACTGCCGGTTGCGGCCGAGCGGAACGGCATCGGCAACGGCACCGCGCATGATGCGCGGCCTATCGCATCGCTACTGCAGATTCCCCCACCGATCGACCGCCGGTTCCGCCGACGCCCACTTCCAGTGCGTGCCTTGCTGGCAGGCATTCGCGAAATACCAGTCGGCCTTGTCGCCGTCCTTCACCGAGAACGCGAATTCCTTGCACAGCGCGAGCGGCGTCGAATAAGCGCGCGCGACGCGCACCTCGCCTTCGCCGTTTTCCAGCGGCAGCGTGTTCTTCACCTTCCACGGCTTCACTTCGCCGACGGCCAGGCTGCCGACCACCTTCGCGATCGCATCCTGCTGGTTCTGATGGAGCTGCTTCATCGTGCGGTTGACGGCTTCGTCGGTCGCGGCCTGCACGGCAATCCCGACGCCGACGCCGACCGCCGGGTTCGCGGTGACGAGGCCCGTCGCCGCGCCGGCGAGTGCGCCGCTCGCCGCGCCGACCGACCCGCAGCCCGACAGCGTGGCCGTTGCCGCGCACAGCGCGCCGATGGCCGCGATACGGAGCGCGACGCTCATTGCAGCGCACCCCAGCGTTCGGTCGCCGGCTCGGCCGATGCCCATTTCCACACGGGGCCGTCGCGGCAGATCGTGGCGACGTAGAAGGCCGATTGCGCGGCTTTGTCGGGTTTCGCGGGCGTATCGACCGCGAACACGATTTCCTTGCAGTCGAGCGGACCGATGCTGATCATCCGGCTGACCGTCACGCGACCCTGCTCGTCGTCCTCGATTGGGAACGAGTGGTGCGTCGACCACGGCGCAACCCCGCCCACGTCGAGCGGGCCCGCAGCCTTCGCGATCTGTTCCTGGGTGTAACGGTGCGCGACCCGCTGCGAGTACTGGACACCCGCCCGCGCACCGGCGACGGCGCCGAGGCCGATGCCCGTCGCGACGGCGGCGTTGTTGGTGACCTTGGAGGCGATCGCGGCGCCCGCGATACCGGCGCCGGCAGTCGCGCCTTCGCTGTACAGCGAGTTGCAGCCGGACAGCAGTGCGGCCGTGGCGATCACGGCCAGCACGACGCGCGCCGGCGTGGCCCGGCGCGGCGATTCGAAACGAATGTTCATCCCTGAGTGCAAGTCCTGTCTGGGTGAGCGGCGTGGCATGCACACCGTCATGCCGCGTCATTGTTTCGCAATTGTCATAGGAAAACTGCAAAGCTTTGACAAATCGCCGTGCGGCAGGCCGCGTGCGCGCGAGCGGCGTTATTGTCGGATAGATGCTTGCGGAGGGGTCGAAACGTTACAAATTGATGGTAATTGTTACCTTCGGATGCGAGCAGGCGACCTAGACTGTTGTGCTATGGAATGTTTCTACGACGGCCTTGGGCCGCGCCGCATATGAGACACCCAGCTATGCGCCGTTCGAAACGGCTATCACCTCGGCCGCCAGACGCGGCGGCCGTCCGTCCGGAAGACCGCCCGCGTCCGCGGACCGACGCGCCATCGGCGCCGCCTCCGGGCGCGCCCGACGACACGCCGTCGGACGGCGATCACAACCAGGGCGGCGCCCGCCCGGAAGGGCTCGACTATCAACGTGACCTCGGTCAGGAGCAGGACGCGTGATTCCGTCGTAGCCGCATTCCACCGCTGTATTTCATCGCAATTCTCGGAACTGAATCGCCGCACGGCCGCCTTCGGGCCGCCGCGCCCGCTTTGGCGCGTGCCGCGCGCCAGCCAATCGAATCGAGGAGGGGAAGCCGCATGAGCAGATTGATCGTGGTATCGAACCGTGTCGCCGCCGGCGAGGACACGCGCCCGAGCGCGGGTGGCCTGGCGGTCGGCGTGATGGACGCGCTGAAGGAAACGGGCGGCGTCTGGTTCGGCTGGAACGGCGAGATCGTCGACGCACCCGACACCGAGCCCGCGATCCAGCGGGACGGCAACGTCACCTATGCGACGGTCGGGCTGACCCGGCGCGACTACGACCAGTACTACCGCGGCTTCTCGAATGCGACGCTGTGGCCGGTGTTCCATTACCGCGGCGATCTCGCGCGCTTCGACCGCCAGGAATACGCAGGCTATCTGCGCGTGAACGCGATGCTCGCGAAGCAGCTCGCCGCCTTGCTGCGCCCCGACGACCTGATCTGGGTGCACGACTATCACCTGTTGCCGTTCGCGCATTACCTGCGCGAGCTCGGCGTGAAGAACCCGATCGGCTTCTTCCTGCACATTCCGTTTCCGTCGCCCGACATGCTGCGTCTCGTGCCGCCGCACGAGGAGCTCGTGAAGTTCATGTGCGCGTACGACGTCGCGGGCTTCCAGACCGAGGCCGACAAGCAGGCGTTTACCGACTACATCGAGCGGCGCGGGATCGGCGCGGCGAGCGACGACGGGATGCTGCACGCGCATGGCCGCGTCGTGAAGGTCGCCGCCTATCCGATCGGCGTGCATCCCGACGCGATCGCGCAGGCGGCCGTCCAGTACGGCACGCGCAAGCCGGTGAAGATGCTGCGCGAGGCGCTCGACGGCCGCAAGCTGGTGATGAGCGTCGACCGCCTCGATTATTCGAAGGGGCTCGTCGAGCGCTTCCAGTCGTTCGAGCGGATGCTCGCGAACGCGCCGGGCTGGCAGGGGCGTGTGTCGCTGCTGCAGATCGCGCCGCCGACGCGTTCCGACGTGAAGACCTATCAGGACATCCGCGAAACACTCGAGGGCGAGGCGGGCCGCATCAACGGCCGCTTCTCGCAGCTCGACTGGACGCCGATCCAGTACCTGAACCGCAAGTACGAGCGCAACCTGCTGATGGCGTTCTTCCGGATGTCGCAGGTGGGCTACGTGACGCCGCTGCGTGACGGGATGAATCTCGTCGCGAAGGAGTACGTCGCGTCGCAGGATCCGGCCGATCCGGGTGTGCTCGTGCTGTCGGAGTTCGCGGGCGCGGCGGCCGAGCTGACCGGCGCGCTCCTCGTCAATCCGTACGACCTGTCGCAGATGGCCGAGGCGCTCGAGCGCGCGCTGTCGATGCCGCTCGCGGAGCGGCAGGCGCGCCACGAGGAGAACCTCGCGCGGCTGCGCGCGAACGACCTGTCGGTCTGGCGCGATACGTTCGTCGCCGACTTGCGCAGCGTCGCGGCGGCCGCGTCGGTCACGCGGCGCGCGGGCCGGCGGGTTGCGCATGCGTGAGGTCGTGCAGGCACCCGGCGCCGCCGACGATGCGAGCGAGGAAGCCGCACGCCGTTTCTTTATCGTCACCGGTGGCCCGGGCTCGGGCAAGAGCACATTGCTCGACGCGCTCGAACGCGCCGGTTTCGCGCGCTCGCAGGAAGCCGGTCGCGGCGTGATCCGCGACCAGATGGCGATCGACGGCCAGGCGTTGCCGTGGCGTGACCCGGCGGCGTTCGCCGAGTTGATGCTGAGCTGGGAGATGCGCTCGTACGATCTTGCGCGCCACGCGCGCGGGCCTGTGTTCTTCGATCGCGGCGTGCCGGACGTGGTCGGCTATCTACGGCTGACAGGGCTCGCGGTGCCCGCGCATGCGGAAGCCGCGGCCCGCCGTTTCCGCTACCACCGGCGCGTGTTCATCGCGCCGCCGTGGCCGGACATCTATGCGCAGGACGCCGAGCGCCGGCAGGATTTCGCGGAAGCCGTGCGCACCTACGACGCGATGGTCGAGTGCTACACGTCATATGGCTACCGGCTGATCGAACTGCCGCGTGACAGCGTGCAGGCGCGCGTGCGCTTCGTGACGGATGCGCTCGACGCGGAATGACGGGCGGGAGCGAGGACGGCGAGCGATGTGTCAGGTCGCCGTGTCCGGCCGCGGCGACGTGATGCGCAGCATGCTGACGACCGCGGCCACCGCCGCGAATGCTGCGGCGACATAGAGCGCGATCGTCGGCCCGCGATCGGGCACGAGTCCGAAAATCAACGCGACGAGCGCGGCGCCGAGCGTCTGCCCGGTCAGCCGCGCGGTGCTCAGCATGCCGCCCGCGCCACCGCTGCGTTCGCGCGGCGCCGACGACAGCATCGCGCGGTTGTTCGGCGACTGGAACAACCCGAAGCCCGCACCGCACAGCGCCATCCGCCACACGATGTCGACGGTGCCCGGGTGCGCGCCGATCGTCGCGAGCGACAACAGCCCGGCCGCGAACAGCGCGAGCCCGATCCCACCGAGGATGCCGGCCGAATAGCGATCGGACAGCACGCCCGCGAGCGGCGCGGCGAACACGATCACGAGCGGCCACGGCGTCATGTACAGGCCCGTCTCGACCTGCGAGAAGCCGAGCGAGTTCTGCAGCCAGAACGGCAGCGCGACGAACGCGAGCATCTGCGACGTGAACGACGCCGTCGACGTATAGACCGACAGCGCGAACATCGGGATGCGCATCAGGTCGACCGGCAGCAGCGGCGCCGGCTGCGACAGCTGGCGCTTCACGAAGAAGTAGCCGACGACGAACGCGACGGCCAGCTCGGCCGCGACGTACGCATGGCTTTCGCCATGGCCGAGCCCGTCCACGGCCGTGATCAGCAGCCCGAACACGCACGCGTTCATTACCGCGCTCGCGAAATCGTACGGCGCGTCGTGCAGCGGGTTGGCCGGCAGCGCACGCACGCTGCCGAATACCGCGGCGATGCCGATCGGCACGTTGACCGCGAAGAGCCACGGCCACGACGCGAACGACAGGATCGCGGAGGCGACCGTCGGCCCGATCGCCGACGACAGCGCCACTACCATCGCATTGATCGACAGCCCGCGCCCGAGCATCGACGACGGGTAGATCATCCGCACGAGCGCGGCGTTGACGCTCATGATGCCGGCCGCGCCGAAGCCCTGGATCACGCGCATCACGGCCAGCATCGGCAGCGAGCCGGCAAGCGCGCAGCCGAGCGATGCGGCAGTGAACAGCGCGAGCCCCGCGATGTAGATGCGGCGATAGCCGATGCGCTCGCCGAGCGACGCGAGCGGCAGCAGCGTGATCGTGACCGCGAGCTGGTACGCGTTGACGATCCAGATCGAGGCGGCGTCGGATGCGTGCAGGTCGCGCGCGATCGTCGGCAGCGCGACGTTGGCGATGGCGCCGTCGAGCACGGCGAGCGTGATGCCCAGTGCGACGCAGACGATCGCCCAGTAGCGTTGCGGAAGCGGCAGGCCGGTATCGGCGTTCATGGCGGGAGCAGAGGCGTGGTTGTCCGCGCGCCCGGTTGCCGGTTGCGTGCGCAACCATGCGCAAGGGTGGAGGCGGCGATGAGCGGCCCGGCCGGCGCAACTGCACCGGAGCGGGGCCGGTCGAGTGTATCACCGGGCCGCATCGCGCGACGCCGGCGCTCAGCCTTCGAAGTCGAGGCCGCCGAGCCGCACGAGCGGGTCGGCCTGCGTGCGCGACAGGAGATCGATGTCGCGCGCGCTCTGCCATGCCCCCAGCTTTTTCGGCAGCGCGGCAAGGTAATGCTCGAAGCGTTGCGGGCCGTCCGGCTCCATCAGCCGCTCGATTTCGTCGGTGTCCCAGGTCAGTTCGAGGTTCAGCGGATGGTCGAAGCCGCTCACGTGCTCGTGCGGCGCGCTGCGGATCTGCACGCGCGTCGGGTGCCCGTGGCCGCCATACGGGACGACGTCGGTCAGCACGTGTTCGGCGAAGAAGGCGGCGATTGCCTGTGCGATGCGCGGGGCGAATTCGGTATCGAAACGGCGGGCGGTTTCCGGCTGCATGACGGCGTCTCCTGTATGCCGAAAATCGTAGCACGGCGACGGTGCATTTCGATGGGCGTGATACCGGTAATCGCGCGTTACCACTTGCTGCATCTATTACGGCCGCGAGCCGCCACAATGCATCGCATCCAGTACCACTTCGCGTGGGAGTCCATCATGAAAAAAATTGCCGCAGTGTGTGTCCTCGCCGGTTCGCTTGCCGTGGCAGGCCAGGCGTCCGCGCATGGCCGCGACGGTGGCGCCGTCATCGGCGCGTTGATCGGCGGCGCGGTGCTCGGCGCAATCGTGACGTCCGCGATGAATCCGCCCGTCGCGTATCAGGCGCCCGCGTACCAGGCACCGGCTTATCAGCCGCCGACGTACTACCAGGCGCCCGCGTATCAGCAGCCTGCGTATCCGACCTACCAGCAGGCGCAGTACCAGGACGACGGCCCGAACTATTGCTACGACCGCTACCAGCGCGCGTATGTGTGCGGCGCGCCCGTCTCGGGCGGCTACGCGCAGCCGGCCGGCTGGTGAGCAGGCTGACGCGCGAAGCGTGAGCAGGCGGCGGTGGCGCTGTTCGCTTCACCGCACCGAACGACAAAAAGGCCCTCGCTTCATGCGAGGGCCTTCGTCTTTTGCGCGGCCGTCCGTTCGGCTACGTGACGCGCCGGCCATCCTGGCGCGCGGCACGCGGATACAAACGGTTGCAAATGCGCGTCAGTGGCGATGGCCGCCGCCGCCGCCTCCGCCATCGTTCCAGTCGCCGCGGTGGCCGCCGCCGCGCCCCCAGCCGTTGCCGCGGTTGCCACGATCGCCGTCCCAGCGATGGTAGTCGCGCCGGCCGCGATCCCAGTCGCGTCCGCCGCCACCGCCCCAGATATTGACCGTGCCGTACACGGGCGACGGGGCGTACGCGTAGCCGGGATCGGAATAGTAGGGCTGCCCGTAGCCGTAGCCGTATCCGGCGTCCGGGGCGACGACGCAGCCGGCCAGCAGGGTGGCGGCGCCGGCGGCCGCAATGAGCTTCAGCATGATGTTCTCCGTTGGTTCCCGTATAAGTACCGCGCAAGGGGATTGCCAGCTGTTTGCAATTGTGTCGTCAAATTACAGCGGCGTAAGGTCGTGTGACGGAAGTGTTAGCATCCGGGGCTCATTTTGTTTTTCAGGAGTACATCGATGAAATTCGCGATCCGGGCCGCACTGGCCGCCTTCTGCGTGACGACAGCCGCCGCCTGCGTGGCGGGGCCCGCTTCGGCGCCCGCCGTGACGGCCGAGTCGATCAAGATGTTTCCGCAGGCGGCGGCCGGCCAGCAGCGCGTCGTGATCGCGCTGCCCGCGCTGGAGAACGAAGGCGATGCGCGCGTCGAGCTGATGATCGGCAAGACGCTGCAGACCGACTGCAACCAGCAGTGGTTCGGCGGCGAGCTGACCGCCGAGGACGTGAAGGGCTGGGGCTATACGTACTACCAGCTCACCGACGTGAAGGGGCCGGCCTCGACGCTGATGGCATGCCCGGGCCAGGCGCCGCAGCAACGGTTCGTGCAGGTACGCGGTGACGGCCAGCTGCTGCGCTACAACAGCCGCCTGCCGCTCGTCGTCTATGTGCCGGACGGCTTCGAGGTGCGCTATCGCGCGTGGCATGCGTCGAAGGACGTGCAACACGCGGCAAAACAGTAACGTTACGGCGCGGCCGCGGCGTCCTGCCGCTACGCGCCGCCCATACCGACGAGCGCTGGCCACGCGGCCAGCGCGGCTTGCGCGACGGCCTCCAGATCGCGACGGCTCGCACCGTCGCGCGCCTGGATCGACATCCCCTGCTGGACCGTCACGTAGTACCGCGCGATTGCATCGAGGTTCGCTTGTGCCGTGATCTCGCCGGTCGCGACCCCTTGCCTGAGGCGTTCGCGCAGGTTCTCGACCGTGCGCTCGCGCATCGCGATCAGCGTTTGCCGAACCGTATCGGAGCGCTCGGCCGGATGCAGTGCCGACAGCACGATCAGGCAGCCGGCCGGCTTCGACCGCCGCGTGAACACGCGTGCGGTATCCATCAGGTAGTTCCGTACGGCGTCGTGCGCGCTGCCGGCCTGTTCGACGCCGCCCCAGATTTCCCGTCCCTCCGTCGCGCTGTAATGCTCGAGCGCCAGCCGGAACAACGCTTCCTTGCTGCCGAACGCCGCATACAGGCTCGGCGACGCGATGCCCATCGCGGCCGTCAGGTCGGCCATCGACGCGCCTTCGTAGCCGAGGCGCCAGAATACCTCCATCGCGCGATCCAGCGCCGCTTCCTTGTCGAAGCTTCTCGGTCGGCCCCGTTCAGCCATTGCGTCCGTTCCTTCATCGATTTCTGTATCGATCGATAAATTAAATCAATTGACTGTGTCGCGCAACTTGCCACATTCTGTGTCGGTCGTTACATAAATGAGGAAAGGAACCGACATGAATCGACTTCAGGGCAAGCGTGCACTCATCACGGGCGGCAGCCGCGGCATCGGTGCGGCGATCGCGAAACGGCTGGCGGCCGAGGGCGCGGACGTCGCGATCACCTATGAGAAATCGGCGGAGCGGGCGCAGGCCGTCGTGGCCGGCATCGAGGCGCTGGGCCGCCGCGCCGTTGCGATCCAGGCCGACAGCGCCGATCCGGTGGCCGTGCGCGACGCGGTCGATCGTGCGGCGGAGGCGTTCGGCGGTCTCGACATTCTCGTCAACAACGCGGGGATTTTCCGCGCCGGCGCGCTGGACGACCTCACGCTCGACGATATCGACGCGACGCTGAACGTGAACGTGCGCGCGGTGATCGTCGCGTCGCAGGCGGCGGCGCGGCATCTCGTGGAGGGCGGGCGCATCGTGTCGACGGGGAGTTGCCTCGCCACGCGCGTGCCCGATGCGGGGATGAGCCTCTATGCCGCGAGCAAGGCCGCGCTGATCGGCTGGACGCAGGGGCTTGCGCGCGATCTCGGCCCGCGCGGCGTCACGGTCAATATCGTGCATCCGGGGTCGACGGATACCGACATGAATCCGGCCGATGGCGAACATGCCGGTGCGCAGCGTTCGCGGATGGCGATCCCGCAGTACGGCAAGGCAGACGACGTCGCGGCGCTCGTGGCGTTCGTCGTCGGGCCGGAAGGGCGGTCGATCAACGGGACGGGGTTGACGATCGATGGTGGTGCGAACGCGTGAGTGCGTGAATGCCGACGCCCGGCGTGATTGTTCGACCGGGCGGCGTGGCGTTCGTTATCGGCAGCCGAGCCGGTGATGCTCGGTTTCGAGATCGGCGCGCTTGTCGTAAGCGCGCAGCTCGTTGCGCGGCTTGCCGTCCGGGCCCATTCCACGCACGACCTTCTGGCCGCGGTCGGGGGCGTGTGTGACGGCGTCGATCCCGGCGGCCAGTTCACGGCAGCGTGCGTCGGGGGAGGGGTTTTCCGCGTGCGGGGCTGCTGCGTTCGTGATGTTGGCGATGCCGGGGCTGACATAGCGCGGCTTCGCGGGTGCGGTAAGGGTGTCGGCGGCGTTTGCCGTGCCGGTCATCGCTGAAAGCGCGGCGAGTGCCGCGATCGCTCGAATCATTGCGGGAGTCCGGATGCTGAAGAAGGTTCGGAATTCTACGCAATATGGGGCGCAGGGCCGTGGCGATCCGGTGAGATGCGATCGTGTGTCGCAGGGGATGCCTGGGGCTGAATGTTCTGCGATTTGTCTGCATCGCAGCCCGTCGGTGCTCACGCAGCAGTGCATGCGGAAAGCAAAAAGCCCGCTTGCTTTCGCAGAGCGGGCTTCGGTATTGGTTGCGGGGGTAGGATTTGAACCTACGACCTTCGGGTTATGAGCCCGACGAGCTGCCAGACTGCTCCACCCCGCGGCGCGAAGTGTACTAGGGCTGATGTGGAGAGTCAATCGATTGGTGAATTACGTCGAATGGAGTCGGCGGCTCACCTTCAACAAGCGCGAGATCCGGCGTGCAGATTGGCTGCCGATGCTTCCCGATCCGCTTCGACGTCAGGCGCTTTTCGTCGCCGCCGTTGCGGTATTGGATCGTGGGAAAGTGGATGAGGCCATGAGGATGGCTGGTCCCCCGACAGAATTCATGTCTATATGGTAGAAAAGAGGGTGGCGAGTAGGGCTGACAAAAAGACCCCCAAAACAACCCCCTGGTGATCGGGGCAACGAGAGGCGCTGATGTGGTCGCGACGCGTGTCTCAATCTACCGTGGCGCCACTACGACTCGCAAAGTCCCCTCTGGCGGACGGTTCGGGCCATTTATGTGCGTTGCAACCCTGCCAATACCTCTCTCGATTGCGTACCCCAGGATAGTGAATGGAGTATGGACCCATGGTTGGCTAAGCGCGCGCAGCTGCGATGCATCTGCTTCCGCCGGTGAGCCGATCGACGCGACGACAGTGAGTCCCGAGGGTTGCCCATCCGCGTTCATCGGGGCTGGTTGAACCTGTCGTCCGTCAAAGATCGGAACGGGCGGAGCCACGCGCCAATTCGCGTCTTGCAATAGATGCCAAAGTTGCTGAGCGACATCAAAGCACTCTGGGTCATTTCTTAGATATACGATTTCGACGTTTCCTGCAGCTTCGCCACGGAGGGTGTCGAGAAAGGCGGGGCGGTTGAATTGTCGGGGGCCGACCTGAGCCCGAAGTTGTTCCAAATCAAGCGTTGCTTTTGCCGCGATCTCATTCGACTTGGCCGCCAGTGCGTCTGTTGAGGCAATGCGCTGATCTGCGTCTCGCTGAATTGCTGAACTAACCTGTCTGCTTATTATCGCGCCAGCTAGACCGGTAGCGGCCGCAGTGCCGCCGCAGGCCGCTGCGATCCACATCAACCAGACTGTCACTGAGTCCCAGAATTCGAGCGATCGTCCCCAGACTTGCATACGCCACCTCTGGTTCCACATTTCAGGAAATTCCGAACTCCACATTAAGGAGTCGGCCAGTAGATTCCAATTGGGTTTCGGCAGTATCGCACTGCAATGACGGTCTTGAAAATTCGTTGGATGTCAGAGGTTGGGTGATTTGAATCGTGGAGGCTATCCATCTTGTCACTCAGTGGCGGCGTACGTGCGCCGACTGGCTCGTTTTTTTTCGAGATGGGAAAGATCGAAGATAGTTCGGCTTGTTGCCTAAAAACAACAGTCGTGTTTATACGCTACGCATAAACAGTGCCAGTTTACGGTATTCTGATAGGTGCAATAAAAAAGGCCACACATCCGTGTGACCTTGGATATTGCGCAACCTGTCGGTATGTGACTCTCCCCCGAGTCATCCACATGCCGACTTTTTTCTAACCTTGGGCCGCGATTTTTGACGACTTCTCTCGATCTGTCAAGCTCCGGTCCAAAACCCATAGGGTTTGTATGACTATCTTGATTCGTACCGACGATCCCGCTCAGCTTCTGAGCGACATTCGCAAGAAGATCAGCCAGAAGCACATCGAGACTTGGTTTTTCGATAACGCTGGCGACTTCAGCCATACCCCGGAGCAGTGGCGGTATAAGGCTTGGCTTCGCCCTCACGTTGAACCGGGGCAGCTGCGCTTCAGCCTGATCAGCAACAATAAGATCAACCTTACAAAGGCAATTTACGGCGTTTATCACGGTCGCTTTAGCGAAATGCTGCTCACGCACTTCGAAGACCGCTTCCATGAGTTGCGCTCGACGGCCCGGCAGGTCGAATACGCTGGTGCATAACCTGTAGAGCCCGAGGGGCGCTCGCGCTTGATCTAGTTGCCCCTCGCTTTGCTTTCTGCTTCGCTGCTAGCCATTTCGTGACGGTAGGGCATCAGTGCGACTGCAGCCTCAATCCGAATTGCAGTGTCGGCGTCGCTGTTCATGACAGCGAGCAGGAATGTGTATGGATCGTCCGTCCAACTGACTGTGGGCCATACCGGCCTCGGTTTCTGTTGCATGTCGAATCTTATTTTCCGTTGTTGACTATCAGTTTCGGCGGAGCCGCTGGTGCGAACCGGCTTGCCGCTTTTTTCGCGGCTTCGTCGCTTCGCTCTTTCTTGCCCGTTTCGCCTTTCTTAGGATGCGTGTATTGCACAGCGGCGATGGCTGCGCGCACCTGAATCGCTGTCGCCTCCACGCGACCGAGCGCGATGTCCTGGAGGAGTTGGAGCATGTCGCGCTCTTCCAGTGGAGTGGGCGGCGGCGTTGATTTCTTGGGTCTACCTGCGCCCGGCCGAGCCCCACCGCTATTAGCTCGCGGTCCACCGGACTTGCCTTTGACACCTGCCATTTGCTGATTTCCTTTGAAAAGAGGGAAATTTTCTGTGCGTGAGGGAACGTGTGACCTTTCCCCTCTGAAGTATCCCACTGTAAAGTTAGTGGCAAGGCCGCAGGAGAAACCTTGTCATGAAGAAATCGCGGTTCAGTGAAGAGCAGATTATCGGGGTGCTGAAGGAAGCCGATGCAGG
>NZ_JAAGPC010000055.1:0-48784 GCF_017104595.1 Burkholderia sp. Tr-20390
TCGCGGCGCGACCGCGCGCACGGTCGACGTGCTCGCGGCACTGTTGCCGCCCGCCGAGCGCGGCGGGCGCGCGCTGCAGGACACGCAGGACCCGTCCGACGACTAGACGAAGGCGGCGCCATGCCGCCGGAAGCCCGCGTGGCGGCACCGCGAGGCGCCGCCACGTCGCTCAGACCGTCAGCAAACCCTTCTTCTCGATGAACGCGATCACGTCCGCGACGCCTTCGAGCGCCTTCAGGTTCGTCATCACGTAAGGCCGCTCGCCGCGCATCTTCTTCGTGTCGGACGCCATCACGTCGAGGTTCGCGCCGACCAGCGGCGCGAGATCCGTCTTGTTGATCACGAGCAGGTCGGACTTCGTGATGCCGGGGCCGCCCTTGCGTGGAATCTTCTCGCCGCCCGCGACGTCGATCACGTAGATCGTCAGGTCCGACAGCTCGGGGCTGAAGGTCGCCGCGAGATTGTCGCCGCCCGATTCGATGAACACGATGTCGGCGTCGGGAAAGCGCGACAGCATCCGGTCGACGGCCTCGAGGTTGATCGACGCGTCCTCGCGGATCGCCGTGTGCGGGCAGCCGCCCGTCTCGACGCCCATGATGCGCTCCTCGGGCAGTGCGCCCGCGACCGTCAGCAGCCGCTGGTCTTCCTTCGTATAGATGTCATTGGTGATCGCGACGAGGTCGTATTTGTCGCGCATCGCCTTGCACAGCATTTCGAGCAGCGTGGTCTTGCCGGAGCCGACGGGGCCGCCGATGCCGACGCGCAGCGGCGGCAGTTTCTTCGTGCGGCGGGCGGAGGAGGGAGCAGGTGCGTTCATGGCGGGTAGCGTCGGGTTCAGGAGCGGAACAACCGCGAATACTGGGTTTCGTGCCGCGCGGACAGGATGCCGAGCTGCGGCGCGAACGTGTTGACGGCGTCGGGCGGCGTCGCGAGCGCGCGGCGCACGGCCGCGTCGATCGCGCCGCGCAGCGCGACGATGATGCGTTGCCCGGCGAGCTGGCCGAGCGGCACGGCCTTCAGCGCGGCGGACGTCTGGTTCTCGACCCAGCCGAATGCGTACGCGGCGAGCACCGCATCGGCGCTCGCGTCGTGCGCGGCGGCTGCGTACGCGAATGCGGTGGGCAGCGCGATCGGCGCAATCGCCGCGAGCGTCGCGCGGCGTGCGCCATCGCCCCATTCGAGCGATGCGCAGAGCTGTGCGAGCGACCAGCCCATCTGTTCGGTCTCGCGGCGCAGTTCTGCCGATTCGCGGCTCGCGATGAACCACGCATTCTCGGCCGCGAGCGCCGGCGCGTCGTGCGCGTGCCAGCGCGCGAGTTGATGTGCGAGGAACGGCAGCTCGCCGTGCGCGAGCACGTCGGTCAGGCCGCTCGCGATCCAGTCGCGCGCGGTATCGGCGTCGTGAATCAGGTTCGCGTCGAGCGCCGCTTCGAGCCCCTGCGAATAGCTGAACGCGCCGATCGGCAGCGCCGGAGATGCAAGGTGCAGCAGCGCGACGAGTTCAGTGGTGGTCATGGCCGTGGCCGTGCGCGCAACCTGGACCATGCTGATGGTCGTGGTCGTGGTCGTGGTCGTGCGAATGGGAATGCGCGTGGCCGTGATGCTCGCCGAACACCTGCTGCGCGAGCGCGTAATCCTCGGCGAAGGTCGCGTCGTGCCCGTGCTTGTGGCCGCCGCCGTACGCGCCGGCTTCCGGCTGGAACGGCGCAAGGGTCTCCTCGACCTGCGTGCCGAGCCGGCGCAGCATGTCCGCGAGCACCGGGTCGGCTTCGAGCTTCAGGTAGCCGTCGCCGATCTCGACCGGCGTGTGGCGGTTGCCGAGGTGGTATGCGGCGCGCATCAGCGTGAGCGGGTCGGCCGCGTGCACGCGCAGCACGGTCTCGGGCGCCGCGGCGACGCGCACGAGCGCGCCGTCGTCGGCGACGAGCACGTCGCCGTCGCGCAGGATCGTGCCGCGCGGCAGCAGGACCGCGACGTCCTCGCCGGTGTCGAGCGTCGCCGCGAGGCGGCTCTTGCAGCGGGCGTCATAGGCGAGCGTGAGCGTCGGCGCGCGCGCGACGAGCGACGCGGCGAGTTTCACGTTCGGGGCAATGCGTTTGTCGAGGGTGCGCATGAATCGAAAGCCGGCAATCAGGTCAGAACAGGAAATAGCGCTGCGCCATCGGTAGTACGGTAGCCGGCTCGCAGGTGAGCAACTGGCCGTCGGCGATCACGTCGTAGGTTTCGGGGTCGACGCTGATCGACGGGCGCCACGCGTTGTGGATCATGTCGGCCTTCGTCACGTTGCGGCAGTTGCGCACCGGCACGATCTGCTTCGCGAGCCCGTAGCGTTCCGCGATGCCCGCATCGGCGGCCATCTGCGACACGAAGGTCAGCGACGTGCGCGCGAGCGCGCCGCCGCGGGTGGCGAACATCTCGCGATAGTGGACCGGCTGCGGCGTGGGAATCGACGCGTTCGGGTCGCCCATCTGCGCCATCGCGATCATCCCGCCCTTCAGGATCATCGTCGGCTTGATCCCGAAGAACGCCGGCTCCCACAGCACGAGGTCGGCCCACTTGCCGGGCTCGATCGAGCCGACTTCATGCGCGATGCCGTGCGTGAGCGCCGGGTTGATCGTGTACTTCGCGACGTAGCGCTTCGCGCGGAAATTGTCGTTGCGCGTGCCGTCTTCCGGCAGCGCGCCGCGCTGCACCTTCATCTTGTGCGCGGTCTGCCAGGTGCGGATGATCACCTCGCCGACGCGGCCCATCGCCTGCGAGTCGGACGACAGCATCGACAGCGCGCCGAGATCGTGCAGGATGTCCTCGGCCGCGATCGTCTCGCGGCGGATCCTCGATTCGGCGAACGCGAGATCCTCGGCGATCGACGGATCGAGGTGATGGCACACCATCAGCATGTCGAGATGCTCGTCGAGCGTGTTGATCGTGTACGGGCGCGTCGGGTTGGTCGACGACGGCAGCACGTTCGCCTCGCCGCACACCTTCAGGATGTCGGGCGCATGGCCGCCGCCCGCGCCTTCGGTGTGGTACGTGTGGATCGTGCGGCCCTTGAACGCGGCGACCGTCGATTCGACGAAGCCGCCTTCGTTCAGCGTGTCGGTGTGGATCGCGACCTGCGTGTCGGTGTCGTCGGCGACGGACAGGCAGTTGTCGATCGCCGCGGGCGTCGTGCCCCAGTCCTCATGCAGCTTCAGCCCGATCGCGCCGGCCGCGATCTGCTCGACGAGCGGCTGCGGCAGGCTCGCATTGCCCTTGCCGAGAAAGCCGAGGTTGATCGGCCAGCCGTCGGCGGCCTGCAGCATCCGCTCCATGTGCCACGGGCCCGGCGTGCAGGTCGTCGCGTTGGTGCCGGTGGCCGGCCCCGTGCCGCCGCCGAGCATCGTCGTGACGCCCGACGCGAGCGCCTCGTCGATCTGCTGCGGGCTGATGAAGTGGATGTGCGTGTCGATGCCGCCGGCCGTCACGATCAGCCCTTCGCCCGCGATCACTTCGGTCGCGGCGCCGATCGCGATCGTCACGCCCGGCTGGATGTCCGGGTTGCCGGCCTTGCCGATCGCGGCGATACGGCCGTGCTTGATCGCGATGTCGGCCTTCACGATGCCCCAGTGATCGAGGATCACCGCGTTCGTGATGATCGTGTCGGGCACGTCGGCGGCCACGCGCTGCGACTGGCCCATCCCGTCGCGGATCACTTTCCCGCCGCCGAATTTCACTTCCTCGCCGTAGGTCGTGAAATCGCGTTCGATCTCGATCAGCAGGTCGGTATCGGCGAGCCGGACGCGGTCGCCCGTCGTCGGCCCGAACATTTCCGCGTACGCGCGGCGGCTCAAGCGTAGTGTCATGGTGCTGTTCCTGAAGAGCGGGGCGCGGCTTAGAGCGGCCCCATCACCTTGCCCTGAAAACCGTAGACGGCACGATCGCCCGCGAGCGCGACCAGCTCGACGGTGCGCGTCTGGCCCGGCTCGAAGCGCACCGCGGTGCCGGCCGCGATGTTCAGGCGAAAGCCGCGCGCGGCCGCGCGGTCGAACGACAGTGCGTCGTTGACTTCGAAGAAGTGGTAGTGCGAGCCGACCTGCACCGGGCGGTCGCCGGTGTTCGCGACGACGAGCGTCAGCGTCGCGCGGCCCGCGTTCAGTTCGTGTTCGCCGTCGTCGGTGAGGATTTCGCCGGGGATCATGCGGGGCCTCACGGAATCGGGTGATGGACGGTCACGAGCTTCGTGCCGTCGGGGAAGGTCGCCTCGACCTGGATGTCGGGAATCATCTCCGGCACGCCGTCCATCACGTCGTCGCGCGTGAGCAGCGTCGTGCCGTAGTGCATCACCTCGGCGACCGTCTTGCCGTCGCGCGCGGCTTCCATCAGCGCGGCGGTGATGAAGGCGACCGCCTCCGGATAGTTGAGCTTCAGGCCGCGTGCGCGACGGCGCTCGGCCAGCAACGCCGCCGTGAAGATCAGCAGCTTGTCCTTCTCGCGGGGAGTCAGTTTCATGAAGGCAAACGTTCAGGAAAACGTAATTGTTATCGGTGCGTGCGCAACGGGGCGAACGCGCGGTTCATCGTAGCACCGCGCTGTTTTGCGTGCGTCGTGTATCGGTTATGTAAGGAGCAAGGCGCGTGCCATGTGCATGGAACGCGGTGCGATGCGCGCTTGTGGTGCGCGATGCATGGGCAACGTGCAGCATCCGCCGCGACGCTGCGCCGAAACGGTGCGTGGTATGACCGCGCTCAGGTTTGCCAGAGACGCAGCGGCCGTGCGTCGACGCCGTGCACGATCGGCCGCAGGTGCAGCCAGCAATCGGTGAAGTGCCGTTGCAGCGCTTCCATCGACGTCGACAGCGCGCGGATCAGCACGACACCCGGCGTCACGCAAGTCGCGCCCGCACGTAGCGTGCCATCGAACGGCATCCGCGCGGCGAGCGATTCGGCGAGCGCGGCGTCGCACGCGGCGCCGGCGGCCCACAGCGTGCCGTACGCGGGAAAGCCGGCGAGACCCTGCAGCGCGCCGCGCAGCGGGTCGTGCGCATCGAGCAGCGCGCGCTCGGTCCACAGCGGCCGGCCGTCGGCATCGACGAGCGCCGAAGTCGACGCGATGCGGCCCGCCGACCAGGTTTCGCCGGCCGCCTGCCGGCCGAGCTGCGTTGCGTCCCAGCCGATCGCGCTGGCGCCCGCGCCGAGCTTGACCGTGAAAGCGAGCGACGCATGCGCCGCGTCGAAGAACAGGTTGTTCTGCGGCAGCCAGTCGAGCTTCGCGTGTTCGCCGACCGTGATGCCGATGCGCTGTGTCGCGTCCAGCCCGTTCGACTTGTACCACTTGGTCGCGCCGGGCGTGGTCAGCACCGCGTGCGTGCCGTCGCCGAGCGCGATGTCGATGTCGAGCCGGTCGCCGCCCGCGACGCCGCCCGGCGGGTGGACGATCACCGCGTGGCAGATCGCATCGCCTTCCGGGTACAGCGGTCGCTGCACGCGCAGCGGGCCGTCGTGCAGCCGGTGCGCGAGCGTCGTGCGCGCGCCGTGCCGCTCGAAGCCGAGTTCGAGGCGGCCGCGCCACGACTTGGCGACGGCGGGGCGGGACAGCGGGGCGTGGGAATCGGGGGCGGACATCGGCGGGAAGCAGGGGACGGGCGCGGGGAACGAGGATGCTACCGCAACAATATACGCTGCGGTACCCGCGCTGCAGCGCGGGGTAACGCGCGATCTCGCGCCGAGCCGCTTCGCCGGCGTGCGCCCGACATGCGCCGGTCGACGAGGTGCCGAAGCGATGGCCGGAAGCGATGCCGCTCCGGGCCGCCTTTCCCGTTACACCGCGATCAGCTCGCGCACGCCGTTCGCTTCCATGTCCTGCGCGTCGCCGCCCGCGACGATCTCGCCGCGGCTCATCACCCAGTAGCGGTCGGCGATCGATTGGGCGAAATCGTAATACTGTTCGACGAGCAGCACGGTCATCTTCGATTCGTCGACGAGCTGGCGCAGCGTGCGGCCGATGTCCTGGATGATCGACGGCTGGATGCCTTCGGTCGGCTCGTCGAGGATCAGCAGCTGCGGCTCGCTCATCAGCGCGCGGCCGATCGCGAGCTGCTGCTGCTGGCCGCCCGACAGGTCGCCGCCGCGTCGCGCGCGCATGTCCTTCAGCACCGGGAACAGGTCGTAGATGCGGTCGGGCACCTTGGACGGCGCCTTGCGGCTCGCGGCGCCGACGAGCAGGTTTTCCTCGACGGTCAGCCGCGGAAAGATGTCGCGGCCCTGCGGCACGTACGCGAGCCCGGCCGCGACGCGCGCATACGGCGGCATCGCGCCGAGCGCCGTGCCGCGCCACGACACGCTGCCGCTCTTCGCGGCGACGACGCCCATCAGGCAGCGCAGCAGCGTGCTCTTGCCGACGCCGTTGCGGCCGAGCAGCACGGTGAGCTTGCCGTCGTCGGCGGCGAGGCTCACGTTGCGCAGGATATGGCTGCCGCCGTAGTACTGGTTCAGTGCATCGATTTTCAGCATCGCATCATCGTCCAAGGTAAGACTCGATCACCGCGTCGTCGCGCTTGACCTGGTCGAGCGTGCCTTGCGCGAGCACCGCGCCTTCGGCCATCACCGTCACGCGGCCCGTGTCGCCCGCGAGCGCCGCGACGAATTCCATGTCGTGCTCGACGACCATCATCGAGCAGGTGCCGCGCAGCGTGTTCAGCAGCTCGGCGAGCTCCATCGTCTCGTGGTCGGTCATCCCGGCCGCCGGCTCGTCGAGCAGCAGCAGCGCGGGGCGCTGCATCAGCAGCATGCCGATCTCGAGCCGCTGCTTCTGCCCGTGCGACAGCTCGCCGGCCGCGCGAAAGGCCTGGCTTTCGAGGCCGATCAGCGCGAGCGTCTCCTCGATCTTCGCCTGCGCGGGGCGATCGAGCTTTGCACGCAGCGATGCGAGCCAGCCCTTGTCGGTCTGCATCGCGAGCTCGAGGTTCTCCCACACCGGATGCTGTTCGAACACGGTCGGCTTCTGGAACTTGCGGCCGATGCCCGCGCGCGCGATTTCGGGCTCGTTCATCCGCGCGAGGTCGATCGTCTGGCCGAGAAACACCTTGCCCGCATCGGGGCGCGTCTTGCCGGTGATCACGTCCATCATCGTCGTCTTGCCCGCGCCGTTCGGGCCGATCACGCAGCGCAGCTCGCCCGCGTCGATCGCGAGCGACAGCTTCTTCAGCGCGCGGAAGCCGTCGAAGCTCACCTCGATATCCTCGAGGTAGAGGATCGTGCCGTGCGACGTGTCGATGCCGGCCGGCACCACGCGCCCCATCGACGCGGTGCCGCTGACGGCCCGCCCTTCGTCCTCGGGCGGCGGCGTGAATTGGTAGAGGGCCGTTCCGTTCATGCGCGTTTCCCCTTCGCGAGCACGGTTTCGACGAGGCCCATGATCCCGCGCGGCAGCAGCAGCGGCACCAGCACGAAGATCAGGCCGAGGAAGAACAGCCAGTATTCGGCGAAGTATGCGGTAAACAGGCTCTTCGCGCCGTTCACCGCGAACGCGCCGACGATCGGCCCGATCAGCGTGCCGCGTCCTCCCACCGCGACCCAGATCGCCATCTCGATCGAGTTGCCGGGCGACATCTCGCCGGGGTTGATGATGCCGACCTGCGGCACGTACAGCGCGCCCGCGATGCCGCACAGCACGGCCGACACCGTCCACACGAACAGCTTGTACGCGAGCGGGCTGTAGCCGAGGAACATCAGCCGCGTCTCGCCGTCGCGCACCGCGGTGACGACACGCCCGAGCTTGCTGGTGACGATCGCGCGCGCGGCGATGAACGCGAGCACGAGCGTCGCGAACGTCAGCAGCAACAGCACCGTGCGCGTGCCGGGCGACGTGATCGTGAAGCCCGCGATGCGCTTGAAGTCGGTGAAGCCGTTGTTGCCGCCGAAGCCGGTCTCGTTGCGATAGAACAGCAGCATCGCGGCGAACGTCATGGCCTGCGTGATGATCGACAAGTACACACCCTTCACGCGCGAGCGGAACGTGAAGAAGCCGAACACCCACGCGAGCACGGCCGGCACGAGCACGACGAGCGCGAGCGCCCACGCGAGATGCTGCGTGCCGCTCCAGTACCACGGCAACTGGTGCCAGTCGAGGAACACCATGAAGTCGGGCAGGTCGCTGCCGTACTTGCCGTCGCGGCCGATCTCGCGCATCAGGTACATGCCGATCGCATAGCCGCCGAGCGCGAAGAACAGCCCGTGGCCGAGGCTCAGGATCCCGCAGTAGCCCCACACGAGATCGAGTGCGAGCGCGGCGATCGCGTAGCACATCAGCTTGCCGGTGAGCGTCATCGCGTACGCGGACAGATGGAACGCGCTCGACTCGGGCGCGACGAGCGCGGCGAGCGGCACGCCGATGCCGATCGCGACGCACAGCGCGATCAGCGCGAGCCAAGCGCGCCGCGACAGCAGTGCGGGGCGGGGCGGCAGGCCGAGCGCGAAGCGCTCTTCCGCACGCGCGGTGGCAGCGGGCTTCGGCGCATCGGCGGCCGGGTTGGACAACGAGTGAGTGAATGAAGTCACGTCAAGCCTCCGCACTGCGGCCCTTCGGGGCGAACATGCCCTGCGGACGTTTCTGGATGAACAGCACGATCATCACGAGCACCGCGATCTTCGCGAGCACGGCGCCCCAGAACGGCTCGATCGCCTTGCTCGCGAGGCCGAGCCCGAAGCCGCCGAGCACGGTGCCGGCGATCTGCCCGACGCCGCCGAGCACGACCGCCATGAACGAATCGATGATGTAGTTCTGGCCGAGGTCGGGGCCCACGTTGCCGATCTGCGACAGCGCGCAGCCGCCGAGGCCCGCGATGCCCGCGCCGAACGCGAACGCATACGCGTCGACGCGCGCGGTCTTCACGCCGACGCACGCGGCCATCCGGCGGTTCTGCGTGACCGCGCGCACGAACAGGCCGAGCCGCGTCTTCGTCAGCACGGCCCACGCGACGAATACGACGGCGAGCGCGAAGGCGAGGATCGCGAGCCGGTTGTACGGCAGGATCAGGTTCTGCATCACGGTCACGCCGCCGCTCATCCACGACGGGTTCACGACCTGCACGTTCTGCGCGCCGAACAGCATCCGCGTCGCCTGGATCAGGATCAGGCTCACGCCGAAGGTGGCGAGCAGCGTCTCGAGCGGGCGGCCGTACAGGTGTCGCAGCACGAGCCGTTCGAGCACGATGCCGACGAGCGCGGCCGTCACGAACGACACGGGCACCGCGACCAGCGGATACCAGTCGAACGCGCCGGGCGCGTAGCGCTGGATCAGCGTCTGCACGACATAGGTTGCGTACGCACCGATCATCAGGAATTCGCCGTGCGCCATGTTGATCACACCGATCAGCCCGTACGTGATCGCGAGGCCGAGTGCGGCGAGCAGCAGCACGCTGCCGAGCGACAGCCCGGCGAACAGCGTGCCGACGATCTCGCCGCGGCGCTGCAACGCGTGCAGCGTGTCGAGACCCTGCTGTGCGGCGTCGCGCACGCGCGCGTCGGGCTCCGCATAGCTGCCGTCGGCGTTCTTCGCGACGAGCGGGCGCAACTGCTCGATCATGTCGAGGTCGTGGCGCGCGGCCACCACCTGCACGGCTTCGAGGCGCTTCGCCGGATCGGCATCGTGCAGCGCGGCGATCGCCCACAACGCATCGAGGCGGCGTTTCAGCGCGGGATCGGTTTCCTTCGCACGGGCGCGGTCGATCATCGGCTTGAGCGCCGGGTCGGGCGATTTCAGCAACGCGTCGATCGCGTCGCGGCGTGCGGCGACGTCGGGCGACGCGAGCGCGAGCCCCGACAGCGCGCCCGTAATCTTCGTGCGCAGCAGGTTGTTCAGCATCACGGGCTGGGCGTCGCCGGCCGGCGTCGCGGCCTGCGTGAGCGCGTCGTGTGCGGTGTCCCCGGTCTGGATCAGCAGGCGGCCGTCGCCGGTCGCGAGCGCGTCACCGGTCGACAGCGCGTTGAGCAGCGCGACGGCGCGCGGATCGGCGTCGGCGGCGAGCCGTTCGATCGCGGCCGTCTTCGCATCGAAGTCGTCGCCGGCGAGCGCGGCGGTATCGGTGGCCGTCAGCGCGAACGCGGCGTGCGGCAACCCGCCCGCGAGGGCAGCGCACGCGACGATCGCGGCGGCGGCTCGGCGAAAGCGTGTAGGCATCGGGAAATCCTGTCGGGCGTGGGGAAGCGGATGCGGGGGCGATGCGCGGGCGCGTGCGGTTCGTCACGGCAAGCGCGGCCGGCGCATCGGGTTGGGCATCGGCGTGCGAGCGGCACGTCGCGCGTGAAGCGCGACGCGCCGCCCGGCATCAGGCGAGCGCCGCGCGCTGCCGGCGCAGGAACGCCGGAATCGAGCTGACGATGTCCGGCTTGCCCTGGTTGCCTGCGATGAACGGGCTCCACGGTTGCGCGCGCACCGCGGTCTTGGTCTTCCACACCACGTTGAATTGCCCGTCGCCGCGAATTTCGCCGATCATCACCGGCTTGTGCAGGTGATGGTTGCCGTCCATCGCGAGCTTGAAGCCCGACGGTGCGGCCACCGTCTGGCCGATCATCGCGACGCGCACCTTGTCGACGTCGGTGCTCTTCGCCTTCTCGACGGCCTGCTTCCACATGTGGATGCCGACGTAGGTCGCTTCCATCGGGTCGTTGGTCACGCGCTTCGCGCCGCCCGGCAGGTTGTTCGCCTTCACCCACGCGGCGAACTGGTCCTTGAACTTCGTGTTGGTCGGGTTCTTCACCGACATGAAGTAGTTCCATGCGGCGAGGTGGCCGACGAGCGGCTTCGTGTCGATCCCGCGCAGCTCTTCCTCGCCGACCGAGAACGCGACGACCGGCACGTCGGTCGCCTTGATCCCCTGGTTGCCGAGCTCCTTGTAGAACGGTACGTTCGAGTCGCCGTTGATCGTCGAGATCACGGTCGTCTTGCCGCCTTGCGAGAAGTTCTTGATGTTTGCGACGATGGTCTGATAGTCGCTATGGCCGAACGGCGTGTAGACCTCCTGAATATCGGCGTCCTTCACGCCCTTCGATTTCAGGAACGCGCGCAGGATCTTGTTGGTCGTGCGCGGATACACGTAGTCGGTACCGAGCAGGAAGAAGCGCTTCGCGCCGCCGCCTTCCGCGCCCATCAGGTACTCGACGGCCGGGATCGCCTGCTGATTCGGCGCGGCGCCCGTATAGAACACGTTGCGCGACATTTCCTCGCCTTCGTACTGCACCGGATAGTAGAGGAGGCCGTTCAGTTCCTCGAACACCGGCAGCACCGACTTGCGCGACACCGACGTCCAGCAGCCGAACACGCACGCGACCTTGTCCTGCGTGAGCAGCTGGCGCGCCTTCTCCGCGAACAGCGGCCAGTTCGACGCGGGATCGACCACCACCGGCTCGAGCTTGCGGCCCATCACGCCGCCGCTCTTGTTGATGTCGGCGATCGTCATCAACGCGGTGTCCTTCAGCGACGTCTCCGAGATCGCCATCGTGCCCGACAGCGAATGCAGGATGCCGACCTTGATCGGGCCGGTGCCCGCGTCAGCCGCATGAGCGAACGGGCTCTTGCCCGCGAGCGCGAGTGCGCCGGCCATCGAACCGAACTTCAACAGACTGCGACGTTTCATCGGGATCCCCTTGTCGTGTTGGATATGCGCGCCGTGAAGGCGTCGGCCAACGAGTAACGCAAGGCATGTGCCAGTCGTGCGGATGCACGTCCGGCGTGCCTGCGCGGGGCGATGCGGGGCGTCGGGACGGTGCGCATGACGCGTCGTGCAGCATGCGCGGTCCGTCGCGGTGCAGGTTCACGGGCGCAAATGGTGCACGGTCAGGGTTCCCCGTTCCGGTGCCTGCACCTGCACGCGGTGCGGGAGCCGTCGTGCACCATGACTTCGCACCGCGCAGGCAGGGCGCGGGCGCGGCGCTGTTGAGGTGGCTGACCGGAGCGGAAAAGAGAAACGGGCACGCGATGCGTGCCCGTTCGGGGGATCAGTGCGGCCGGCGGCAGGGTGCCGATCGGCGCGGCGGCGCGTGATGCGCCGCGGGCAGGATCAGTAGCGCGGTACGGCCGGATCGACGTCGCGCGACCACGCGTCGATCCCGCCTTGCAGGTTGTACAACTTCGTGAAGCCGCGCGATTCGAGGAACATCGCGACCTGCGCGCTGCGCATCCCGTGATGGCACACGCAGACGATTTCCGCTTCGTCGTCGAGCTCCTCGCTGCGCGCGGGAATCTGCTGCATCGGGATCGATACGCTGCCGGCGATATGCGCGGTCGCGATTTCCCACGGTTCGCGCACGTCGAGCACGACCGGCGCGGGGCGCGCCTTGTCGCCGAGCCATTCCGCGAGCATCGCGGCCGTCAGGATCTGCATGGTCGCTCCGCCGCTCAGAACTTGAAGCGCGACGGCTCGATCGCGTTGACGAGGTGGTCGATGTACGTTTCGAACACGTCGGCGACGCGGTACTGCTTGTCGTCGATGCGCGTGATGATCTGCGCCTTCATCACCGGACGGCCGCCGACGAATGCCGCGAGGCGGCCGCCGACCTTCAGCTGTTCGAGCATTTCCTGCGGCACGACGGGCAGGCCGCCCGCCACGCAGATCACGTCATACGGCGCCTTGCCGGCCCAGCCGCGGGAACCGTCGCCGAGGACGACTTCCGCGTTGGTCACGCCGTCGTTGCGCAGGTTGTCTTCCGCGAACTTCGCGTTGGTCGGATCGATCTCGACGGCCGTCACGTGCTGCGCGCGGTGCGCGAACAGCGCAGCCAGGTAGCCGGAGCCGGCGCCGATCACGAGCACGTTCTCGTGCTTCTTGACCGTCAGCTCCTGCAGCACGCGCGCTTCGACGCGCGGGAACAGCATCTTGCTGTTGCCGCCGGGCAGCGGCAGTTCGAGGTCGGCGAACGCGAGATCGCGGTATTCGGCCTGAACGTAGTTTTCACGCTTGACGATCGACAGCAGGCCCAGGACGTCGAGATCCAGCACGTCCCACGGCCGGATCTGTTGTTCGATCATGTTGAAACGCGCGTTTTCGATATTCATGGTGTGGTCACGCAGCCTCGTCGGCCATCAGCGGGGATAGAGAAACTTCGTGATTGTACCAAAGGGGGCGGCCGCGAAGCCTTCAGGCGGCCTGCAACAGACCTTTACCCCTTACTCTTCTTGATCTGCGCCTCGAACGCGAGGTCGAGCTTGCTCGCCTTGCGCGGCTTTTTGGGGCCGAATTCGTCGACGAACTTGACGAACTCGTCGAGCGGCAGCGGCTCGCAGCGCTTTTCGGCGGTGCCGCCGGAGCGGTCGACGAGATAAAACAGGCCGCCCGCCATCGCGACGGCCGCGAATTGCGGGTTGCCGGAGCGGGTCTTCAGGCGTTCGACCGCGTGGGTCGCTTTGGTGGTGCGCATCGTGCGGATTCTGGCGGGGCGTAAGCCCCACACTGTATCAAACCGGCCGCCCGCGTGCGGGCCGCCGGGCCCGTCGGGCTCAGACCGTGCGCGAGTAGCGCTGCTGCGGCGTCTGGCCGAGATATGCGTCGAATGCCATCGCGATGTTGCGCACGACCATTCGGCCGGCCGGATGGATCGTCAGGCGGTCGGCCGCGATCGTCAGCAGCCCGTCGCGCTCGAACGGGCGCAACGCGTCGAGTTCGCGCGCGAAATGGTCGGCGAAGCGGATGCCGTGCGCGGCCTCGACGTGAGAGAACGGCAGGTCGAGGTTGCACATCAGCTGCGTGATCACGTCGCGGCGCAGCCGGTCGTCGGGCGTGAGCCGCACGCCGCGAGTGATCGGCAGCCGGCCCGCGTCGAGCGCGGCGCCGTACGCGGGCAGGTCCTTCGCGTTCTGCGCGTAGACGTCGCCGACCTTGCCGATCGACGACACGCCGAAGCCGACGAGGTCGGTATCCGCGCGCGTGCTGTAGCCCTGGAAATTGCGCTGCAGCGTGCCGTTCTTCTGCGCCCGCACGAGTTCGTCGGACGGCCGCGCGAAGTGGTCCATCCCGATGTACACGTAGCCGGCCGACGTCAGCATGTCGATCGCGAGGCCGAGCAGCGCGATGCGCGTTTCCGGCGGCGGCAGCGTCGCGTCGTCGATCTGCCGCTGCATCTTGAACAGGTGCGGCATGTGCGCGTAGCCGAACACCGACAGCCGGTCGGGCGCGAGTTCGATGATCGTTTCGAGCGTGCGCGCGAACACGGACACGGTCTGGTGCGGCAGCCCGTAGATCAGGTCGACGCTCACCGAATGAAAGCCCGTCGTGCGCGCGGCGGAGAGCAGGTCGGCCGTCATCGCCAGCGGCTGGATGCGGTTGATCGCCTGCTGCACGACCGGATCGAAATCCTGTACGCCCAGGCTCAGCCGGTTGAAGCCGATGTTGCGCAGGTGGACGAGCGTCGCGGGCGTGACCGTGCGCGGGTCGATCTCGATCGAGAATTCGGCGTCGGCATCCGGCGCGAGCGCGAAGTGCTCGCGGGTGGCCGCCATCAGCTCGGCCGTTTCGTCGTCGGACAGGAAGGTGGGCGTGCCGCCGCCCCAGTGCAGCTGCGTGACCGGGCGCGCGGGATCGAACAGCGCGGCCTGCAGCGCCATCTCGCGCTTGAGCTGGTCGAGATACGGGCGCGCGCGGCGATGGTTGTTGGTCGCGATCTTATTGCAGCCGCAGTAGAAGCACGCGGTGTTGCAGAACGGGATGTGGAAGTACAGCGACAGCTCGCTCGACGATGCACCGGGGTCGGTTGCCGCGCGCACGTAGTCGGCCGGGTCGAAATCGTCGCGGAACTGCAGCGCGGTGGGGTACGACGTATAGCGCGGCCCGTTCGCGCCGTATTTCGTGAGCAAATCGGGACGGAACAGTGTGTCGGCAGAACCAGAATGCATGACGGTCTCGCGCTTTTTAGATGCTTTCGAGTATATAAACGCGCGATTGGGCTGCATTGTGTAATAACGTCGCAGCCGGCGATGGCACAATGCGGGGTAGGGTTGCCGGCACCGCGTCCGGTTGCCGCACCGTTTTTTGTTGTTCGTTCGAGAGAGCCGAGTGTCCGTCGAATTGCCTGTCCGCCCGGCGTCAACCGTCCCGCCGCCGCATGCGTGCCGCGAGGGCTGCGGCGCGTGCTGCATCGCGCCGTCGATTTCCAGCCCGATTCCGGGCATGCCGGACGGCAAGCCCGCCGGCGTGCGCTGCGTGCAGCTCGGCGACGATCTGCGCTGCCGGATCTTCGGCCGCCCCGAGCGGCCCGCGTGCTGTTCCGGGCTGCAGCCGGCCGCGGACATGTGCGGCGCGTCGCGCGACGACGCGCTCGCGTGGCTCACGCGTCTCGAGGCCGCGACGCGGCCGTCGCAACCAGGAGAGTGTTCAGCATGACCGCACCTTGCGCGCCCGGCCGGCGCCGTTTTCTTGCCGCAACCGTCGGCGCCATCGGCGTGACGCTTTCGCTTGCCGCGTGCGCGTCGACGTTCCCGTTCATCCCCGATCACTACACCTTCTCGCGCGGTGACGTGCAGAAAGCCGTCGCGCGCAAGTTCCCGTACCAGAAGACGGTCGCGCAGGTCGTCGACGTGTCGCTCGCGAACCCGGCCGTCAACCTGCTGCCCGACCAGAACCGCGTGGCCGTGCAGCTCGACGCGCATTTCGTGAGCCCGTTCCTGCGTGCGCCCGTCAGCGGCAAGTTCACCGTGTCGGGCCAGCTGGCCTATGACGCGCCGAGCCGCTCGGTCGTGCTGAAGTCGCCGGCCGTCGACAGCCTCGCGCTCGACGGCGACGCGCAGATGTACGCGCAGCAGGTCGGCGCGGCCGCCGGCCTGCTCGCGACGCAGTTGCTGACCAACTATCCGATCTACACGTTCAAGCCCGAACAGCTGCAATTTGCCGGGGTGAACTACGAACCCGGTACAATTACGATTCTTACAAACGGCATACGCGTGGCGATCGTCGAAAAGTGACGACGCACCGCGCTCGGCCGGAGGGGGGCCGCGCGCGGAAGAGTGGCTCATTCATTCGACCATTTCGGAGTTGGGCCACGGATGGACTGGATCCTGATCTGCAAGGCTTTGATCCTCGGCGTCGTCGAGGGGCTGACGGAATTCCTACCGGTGTCGAGCACCGGCCACCTGATCGTCGCGGGCAGCTTCCTGAATTTCAACGATTCACACGCGA
Organism: Burkholderia sp. Tr-20390; assembly: GCF_017104595.1. NCBI lineage: Bacteria > Pseudomonadati > Pseudomonadota > Betaproteobacteria > Burkholderiales > Burkholderiaceae > Burkholderia > Burkholderia sp. Tr-20390. The sequence goes on from NZ_JAAGPC010000055.1 coordinate 16,142, forward strand.
AGACGTTCGACGTCGTGATCCAGTTCGGCGCGATCCTCGCGGTCTGCTGGGAATACCGGCAACGGATCGCGTCCATCGTGTCCGGGCTGCCGAGCCGGCCCGACGCGCGGCGCTTCACGCTGAACGTCGTGATCGCGACGATTCCCGCCATTGCGCTCGGCCTTCTGTTCGAGAAGAAGATCAAGGCCGTGCTGTTCTCGCCGGTTCCCGTTGCGTTCGCGCTCGTCGTGGGCGGCGCGATCATCCTGTGGGCCGAGGCGCGGCAGCGCGAGCGCAGCGAGCCGCCGCGCGTGGTGTCGGTCGATGCGCTGACGCCGCTCGACGCGCTCAAGGTCGGCATCGCGCAGTGCTTCGCGCTGATTCCCGGCATGTCGCGCTCGGGCTCGACGATCATCGGCGGGATGCTGTTCGGCCTCGACCGGCGCGTTGCCACCGAATTCTCGTTCTTCCTCGCGATCCCGATCATCTTCGGCGCGACGCTCTATGAAACCGTCAAGGACTGGCAGGCATTCACCGTCGATTCGCTCGGCCTGTTCGTGCTGGGCGCCGTCGCGGCATTCGTCAGCGCGTTCGTGTGCGTGCGCTGGCTGCTGCGCTATGTCGCGTCGCACGATTTCACCGTGTTCGCGTGGTATCGGATCGCGTTCGGGCTGTTCGTGCTGCTGGTCGGGTATAGCGGCTGGCTGAACTGGGCGTGACGCGAACACGAAGGCCGGCGCGTCTCGCATGGAAAGAAAAAGCCCGATCGGCGTAGGCCGGTCGGGCTTTTTCGTGTCCGGAGCAGGGCGGCGTGCGCCCGACTCAGCGGGAGGGCTCAGCCTGCGCGCTTGCGGAACACCAGGTCCCACACGCCGTGGCCGAGCCGCAGCCCGCGCCGTTCGAACTTCGTCACCGGGCGGTAGTCGGGGCGCGGCGCGTAGTCGGCGGCCGTGTTTTCGAGCGTCGGCTCCGCGCCGAGCACGTCGAGCATCTGTTCCGCGTAGTTCTGCCAGTCGGTCGCGCAGTGAATGTACGCGCCGGGCTTCAGGCGCGACGCGAGATGCGCGACGAGCGGCGGCTGGATCAGCCGGCGCTTGTGGTGGCGCGCCTTGTGCCACGGGTCGGGGAAGAAGATGTGCACGCCGTCGAGGCTTTCCGGCGCGAGCATGTGCTCGAGCACTTCGACCGCGTCGTGCTGGATGATGCGGATGTTCGACAGATCCTGCTCGCCGATCAGCTTCAGCAGCGCGCCGACGCCCGGTTCGTGCACCTCGACGCCGAGGAAGTCGTCGCCGGGGCGGTTCGCGGCGATTTCCGCGGTCGATGCGCCCATGCCGAAGCCGATCTCGAGGATGCGCGGTGCGCTGCGGCCGAACACGGCGTTCCAGTCGGGCAGTTCCGGCGCATACGGCACCACGAAGCGCGGGCCGAGTTCGTCCATCGCGCGGCGCTGGCCGGTCGACACGCGGCCGGCGCGCGTCACGAAGCTGCGGATGCGGCGGTGGTGCAGCGGATTGACTGCGTCGGCGCCTTCGGCGGCTTCATCGGGAATGGCGTCGTCGTGCGGCGGCAGGCCGGCTTCGTTCGGATCGTCGTGCATCATCGGTGACAGAGAAAGGCTCGGTTGCGGGCGAGGGCCCGTTGCGCGCAGCAGTGCGCGGGGGGAACCGGCACATGGTACAAAAAAGCCGCCTTCGACGAGGCGGCTCATGCGCAGGCTGCGTTGCAGCCGGAAAGTGGAGCGGGCGATGGGAATCGAACCCACGTCATCAGCTTGGGAAGCTGAGGTAATGGCCATTATACGACGCCCGCAGAACGCGTGATTCTACAGGGTTTGGCCGAGATGTGGCAAGTGGGCGGTTTTGGTCGCCGGCTTCAAGGCCCGCACGACGCGAGGGAGGTGCGGTGGCACCGCCGGAAATGGTCGTCAAAAAGGGATCGGCTGGAAGCGGTTCGTCGGCGTAACGCGCAACGCGGGAGCCGAACGAACGGCCGAGTGCCCGCCCGCAGGCCGGTGTCGAAAATAGACGAGTCCGCGTCGGAAGCATACAAGTCCCCACCACGCTTTCGAACTAACGTGACAGGCCTCTTACACGATCGTTAGTCTGGAGCCGACATGTCCGATTTCATCACCGTTCTGCGCGAAACCTGCCCGACCCCCGTCCTCGATGCAACCAAGTGGAAACGCATCGGCGGCGATCCGCACACCGTGAACCTGAACGCCTACGTCTCGAAGGACGGCAGCAAGATCATGGGCACCTGGATCTGCACGCCGGGCAAGTTCGAGGTGAACTACGAGAAATGGGAGTACTGCCACTTCCTCGACGGCTACTGCATCATCACGCCGGAAGGCGAAGAAGCGGTGCACCTGAAGGCCGGCGACGTGTTCGTGATCGAACCCGGCATGAAAGGGACGTGGGAAGTGGTGGAAACGGTGCGCAAGTACTTCGTCTTTGCCTGAGCGGGCCGGTCGATTCGATCGACGCATCCCTTCGTTGCCCGATCCCTTCCCGGTTCCCGGAGCCGGGAGGGCAAGCGGATGATGCCGGCTCGATAGAAAGCGTTCCGGATCGGAATTCCGCGCTCACGCAGCGGCTGCAGCGCGATCGTCCGCCACGGTAGCGCACGCCTGCATCCCGCGGCGACAGCGCCTATGATGCAGCGGTCCGTCCACCGTTCCGGCCGCATCGCATCCATCGTTCGCCTGCGCGTCGGCCGCTACCTCCGGAACCCCGACCATGCGCATCACCGCGATTCACGAGCAAGCGATTCCCGTGTCCCGCTATGCCGATCCGGCGATCCCGTCCGGCGGCCTGACGACGAGCGTTGTCGCGGTTACCACCGACGTCGTGCGCGATGGCCGCCCGGTGACGGGCTACGGCTACGCGTCGATCGGCCGTTTCGCGCAGGGCGGCCTGATTCGCGAACGGTTCGCGCCGCGCCTGCTGGCCGCCGCCGACTCACTCGCCGACGAGGCCGGCACGAACCTCGACCCGTTCCGCGCATGGCGCGCGATGATGGCCGGCGAGAAGCCCGGTGGGCACGGAGAACGATGCGTCGCAGTCGGCGCGCTCGACATGGCGATCTGGGATGCCGCCGCGAAGATCGCCGACCTGCCGCTCGCTTCCTTTCTCGCCGACCGACTTGAACGCACGGCCGCCCCAAGCGTGCATGTGTATGCGGGTGGCGGCTACCGCTATCCGCATGACGATCTCGCGCGTCTGTCGGACGAAATGCGCCGCATTGCCGATCTCGGCTACACGCACGCGAAGATCAAGATCGGCGGCGCGGATCTCGATCAGGACCGCAGGCGCATCGAAGCGGCCGCCACGCAATTGGCGGACAGTTCGCATCTCGCGGTCGACGCGATGAACACGTATGACGCGACAGCGGTCGATGCGGCCGCCGCGATGCTCGCGCCGTTCGATCTCTGGTGGTTCGAGGACATCTGCGATCCGCTCGACCTGCCGCTCCAGGCGGACATCGCCACGCGCTACGCACCGCCGATCGCGGCCGGCGAGGCGCTGTTCTCGCTCGCGGAAGCGAAGCTGCTCGACCGCTACGGCGGCCTGCGCCCCGAGCGCGACGTGCTCGTGTTCGATCCGGTGCATGGCTACGGGCTGCCGGGCTATCTGCAGATCGTCGAGCACTTCGCATCGCGCGGCTGGCGGCGCGATGCGTTCTGGCCGCATGGCGGCCACCTGTTCTCGCTGCACGTCGTCGCGGCGCTCGGGCTCGGCGGTGCGGAAGTCAGTCCATTCGCGTTTCATCCGTTCAGCGGACTGGCCGATGGCGCAAGCGTCGACGCCGGATACGCACGCGTGCCGCAAGCGCCGGGCATCGGCTTCGAGCTGCATGCCGGCGCGCACGACGTGTTTCGCACGTTATCGGGCCGCTGACGCCTGTAGCGCGTCGATCGCGAAACGCACCGCGAAGCCCAGCATCATCACCGCGACGAAGCAATCGAGCATGCGCCATGCGAGCGTGCGGGCGAACCACGCGCGGCATGCGCGTGCGCCATACGTGAGCATCAGGAACCACGCGAGCGAAGCCGTCATCGCGCCGATCGCAAACGGCGCGCGTGCGGCGGACGCGTGGCTCACGATCACGGTGCCGAGCAGCAGCACGGTGTCGATCCACGCATACGGATTGAGCAGCGAGACGGCGGCGGTCGCGAGCACCGTGCGCGAGCGCGTGGGTTCGCTGCCCGTGCGCGGACCGTCGACGTGCTCCGGCTGTCGTCGCCGGATCGCCGAGCGCAGTGCAAGCAGGCCATAGCCGGCGAGATACGCGATGCCGGCCCAAAGCGCGGCCGATACCACGCCGGGATGTCGCGACAGCAACGACGACAACCCCTGCGCGCCGAGCACGATCAGCAGCGCATCGCTGCCTGCGCAGACGAGGGCGATGGAAAGCAGATGGGGGCTCGAGATCGAGCGCTTGATGACGAAAGCGTCCTTGGGGCCGACGGACGTGAACAGTCCGGCGCCAAGCAGCAGGCCTTCGGTGAAGGCAGAGGTGTCGAGCACGAGCGGGCCGACAACCTCTTAAGCTGAACCGGTGAGGGTTACGATGAACGAAACGTTAAGGGGTGCCCGGGGGCGTTGTCAATGCCCACTCGGGCCGTTGCCCGAGCGTGTCGAACAGCCGGACGATCTCCGCCTTCACCTTCTGCACCGCGTTGCTGACGAGCGCCGTATCGTGCCAGCACAGCGACAGGTCGCGCGCGAACAGCCGGTGCGCGACCGTCGACAGCTTGAGCTTGCGCTCCTCGATCTCGACGTGCGCGGCCGTCCACGGCAGGATCGTCACGCCGAGCTGCGCCATCACGGCCGCGAACAGCAGCCCGGTCGAGCTCGCCTCGAAGCTGATCTCGTACGACAGCCCGGCCTCGCGCATCGCCCAGTCGACGCGGTTGCGGATCGTGTTCGGCGCGCTCGGCAGCACGAGCGGCATCCGCGCGATCGCGTCGAGCGGCACGGGATCGTCCGGCACCGGGAACCCGGGCCACGTGATCAGGTACAGCGTTTCCGTCAGCAGCCGGTGAACCGCGATGCCGCGCGTGTCGACCGCGTCGACGACGATCGCGAGATCGAGCCGCGTGCGTTCGAGCAGCGTGTCGAGATCGGCGCTCGGCGCCTCGATCAGCTCCAGCATGATGCCGGGAAAGCGGTCGCGCACCGCGCGGGCGAGCGGGATGGCCAGCACGCGCGCGGTGCTGGACGGCATGCCGACCGTCACGCGGCCCTGCGGCGTCTCGGCGTCGCGGCGCAGCAGCTCGCGCGTGCCGTCGGCCTGGCGCAGCAGCTCGAGCGCGTGCTGGTACAGCGTGCGGCCGGCGGCGGTCGGCGCGACGCCGCGCACGCTGCGTTCGAGCAGCTGCATCCCGAGATCCTGTTCGAGATTGCGCATCTGCTGGCTGACCGCCGGCTGCGCGACATGCAGCGCCTCGCTCGCATGCGTGACGTTGCCGCATTCGACGACCTTCACGAAATAGCGCAACTGCCTCAAGTCCATCGTCGCCCCTCCCGTTTCGAGCCATAAGCGAATCCGATCGAGCGAGATGAATATCATATTTTTCCCCGATCGATGGTGTTTCTATACTCGTCTCACAAAAGAGCCAGCCTCCCGGCCATCCCGGACCGGACGCGGCAAAAGCGCCGGCCCTGCCGGCAAGGAGACGAAGATGTTCAAGGCGATCGACGCGCCGGCGGCCGGCGCGAAGCCGCGGCGCACGCCGCTCACGCGCGAGCAGGTCAAGGGCTTCTGGGCCGTGTATGCGGGCTGGGTGCTCGACGGCGTGGATTCGGTGATCTACGCGCTGGTGCTGATTCCGGCGCTGACCGAACTGCTGCCGGCGTCCGGCATCGCGGCGACGCCCGCGAATCTCGGGATGTATGGCTCGATCCTGTTCGCGCTGTTCCTGATCGGCTGGGGGCTGTCGTTCATCTGGGGGCCGCTCGCCGACCGCTTCGGCCGCGTGCGCACGCTCGCCGCGAGCATCCTGATCTACTCGGTGTTCACTGGCGCAGCCGCGTTCGTGCACGACGTGTGGGCGCTGGCCGCGTGCCGGCTGATCGCCGGGATCGGCGTCGGCGGCGAATGGGCGCTCGCGGGCACCTACGTCGCCGAAAGCTGGCCGGAAGACCGCCGCAAGATGGGTGCGGGCTATCTGCAGACGGGCTACTACTTCGGCTTCTTCATCGCGGCGTGCCTGAACTACACGATCGGCGCGACCTACGGGTGGCGCGCGATGTTCCTGTGCGGGCTCGCGCCCGCGCTGCTCGCGGTGTTCACCGTGATGCGCGTGAAGGAGCCCGGCCAGTGGCGCCGGCATGACGCACGCGACGGCGACGTGGCCGACGCACGACGCGCCCATCCGCTGCGCGAGATCTTCGCGCCGGCCTTCCTGCGCCGCACGGTGACGAGCGCGAGCCTCGTCGGCGTCGCGATCGTCGGGCTGTGGGCCGGCTCCGTGTACGAGGCGAGCGCGGTCAGCACGCTGGCGGCGCGCGCGGGCATCGACCACATCGGCGCGATGCGGCTTGCATCGATCGGCGCGGCGATCCTGTCGTGCGCGACGATCGCCGGCTGCCTGGTGGCGCCGTGGCTGTCCGAACGGCTCGGCCGGCGCACCGCGCTCGGCGTGTATTTCGCGGGCATGGCCGCATCGATCGTGTTCGCGTTCGGCTGGGCGTTCTACCAGCCGAACGGGCTCGCGGCGTTCATGGTGTCGCTGGCGTTCCTCGGTTTCTTCGGCGGCAATTTCGCGATTTTCTCGCTGTGGCTGCCCGAGCAGTACCCGACGCGCGTACGGGCCACCGCGTTCGCGTTCAACGCGTCGGTCGGCCGCTTCATCGGCGCGGGCGTGAACTTCCTGCTCGGCGCCGCGATACACGGCTACGGCTCGCTCGGCGTGCCGGTCGCATGGACCGCGGCCGTGTTCGGGCTCGGCATCCTGATCCTGCCGTTCGCGGTCGAAACGCGTCATCAGACATTGCCCGAATGAGCAGCACGCCGCGATCGTCCGACAACAAGCCACACCTCGTCATCAATATCAGGAGTCCGGAATGCAGGCATTACAAGGAATCAGGGTCGTCGATCTGAGCCGCGCGCTGTCGGGGCCGTTCTGCTCGATGGTGCTCGCCGACCTCGGCGCCGACGTGATCAAGGTCGAGTCGGGGCCGCACGGCGACATGAGCCGCGCATGGGGGCCGTTCGATCGCGGCGTGAGCACGTACTACCTGTCCTGCAACCGCAACAAGCGCGGCATCTGCGTGGATTTCCGGCAGCCGGCCGGCCTCGACGTCGTGCGCCGGCTGATCGCGCAGGCCGATGTCGTGATCGAGAATTTCAAGGCGGGCACGATGGACGCGATGGGGCTCGGCTATGCCGCGCTGAGTGCGCGCGATCCGCGGCTCGTGATGGGCAGCGTCACCGCGTTCGGCCCGCGCGGCCCGTTGCGCGACTGGCCGGGCTTCGACCAGATCGCGCAGGGCTATGCGGGGCTGATGAGCCTCACCGGTTTTCCCGACGGCGAGCCGACCCGCACGGGCACCGCGATCGGCGATCTCAGCTCGGGGATGTGGGTTGCGACCGGCGTGATGGCCGCGCTGTACGAGCGTGAGCGCACCGGGCGCGGCCAGCATGTCGGTACGTCGCTGCTCGAAAGCCTCGTTTCGCTGCTGAGCGTGCACGGGCAACGCTACCTGAGCCTCGGCGACGTGCCGCGGCGCACCGGCAATGCGCATGCGGTGATCGCGCCGTACGGCGTGTTCGAGACGGCCGACGGGCCGCTCAACCTCGCGCCGATCACGACCGACATGTGGCTGCGGCTGTGCCAGTTGCTGGACCTGCCCGAGCTGCCGAACGATCCGCGCTTCGCGACCAACGATGCGCGCGTCGCACACCGCGACGCACTGAAAGCGTTGCTCGAAAGCCGGCTGTGCACGCGCGGCAAGCGCGAATGGACGCAGCGTTTCGTCGAAGCCGGGCTGCCGGCCGGGCCGATCAACACGCTCGACGAAGTGTTCGACGATCCGCAACTCGCGCATTGCGGGCTGGTCGAGCCGGTCGCGCATCCGACGCTCGGCACGCTGCGCCAGGTCGTCACGCCGCTCGGCGGGATGGGCGACGAGATGCCGGCGCCGCGCACGCGCCATGCGCCGCCGCTGCTCGGCGAGCATACGGTCGACGTGCTGCGCGAAGCGGGCTACGGCGACGATGCGATCGACGCACTGCTGGCCGAGCGTGCGATCTTCCAGGCGGAAGCGCTGGCGGAGGCCGTGCAATGAGCGACACGACGAAACCCGAAGGGGCGTCGAACGTGACGGTCGACAGGGTCGGCGAGCGGATCGCGCGCGTGCGGTTCGCGAATCCGGCGCGACGGCATGCGCTCGATGCACCGTTGCTCGATGCGCTCGTGGCGCACCTCGATGCACTGGCCGAACACCGTCCGCCACCCGTCGTGATCCTGTCGAACGACGGCAGCGGCGACGTGTGGAGCGCGGGGCACGACCTGCGCGAACTGGCCGACGATCGCGATCCGCTCGCCTACGGCAAGCCGCTCGACCGGGCGCTGCGGCGCGTGCGGACCTATCCGGGCGCGGTGATCGCGGCGGTGTCGGGTTCGGCGTGGGGCGGGGCGGTCGATCTCGTGATGAGCTGCGACCTGGTGGTCGCGGCGCGCGACGCGCGTTTCGCGATGACGCCCGCGAACATCGGCCTGCCGTATTCGACGAGCGGCCTGCTGCGCTTCTACGACAACCTGCCGATCCACGTGCTGAAGGAGATGTTCTTCTGCGCGCAGCCGCTCGATGCGGAGCGCGCCGCGCATCACGGGCTCGTGAACCGGCTGGCCGACGCGGGCGGCGTCGACGATACGGCGCTCGACGTCGCGCGCACGATCGCCGCGAAGGCGCCGCTCGCGGTGTACGCGGTGAAAGAGCAATTGCGCGTGCTGCAGGACGCGCGGCCGTTGCCGGCCGATGCGGTCGAACGGATTGCCGAGCTTCGCCGGCAAGCGTGCGAAGGCGCGGATTTCGACGAAGGGCTGCGTGCGTTTTCGGAACGTCGCGCGCCGGTGTTTCGCGGCGTCTAGGCGACGGGTTGTGCGAGCGAGGCGCGCGAGCGGTGAAAAGCGTGCGGACGCGCGCGTGTCGTTGTGCAGGTATCGGTTGCGTCATGCGCGGCCGACGTCGCGTGCCGCGTCGCCGCGCGTCACATGCCGAGCGCGTGCACGCCGACGAGCAACAGCGCGCCGATCGCGATCAGCAGCAGCGCGTGAATGCGCGTGTAAATCACGCACAGCGTCGACGCAACCGCGATTGCCCGTGCGGCCCAGCCGCCGTCGAGCGCCTGCAGCAGCACCCACACCGACGCGAGGATCATGCCCGCCGCGACCGGGCGCAGGCCGGCCTCGAGCGCGATCTGCCAGCGTGCGCCCTGGTGCCGCCGCCACAGATGCGCGACGCCGTAGATCAGGAACGCGGTCGGGCCGAACAGCGCGAGCGTCGCGATCACCGCGCCCCAGAAGCCGGCGACCTGCCAGCCGATCAACGTTGCCAGCAGTGAGCCGGGGCCCGGCGCCATCCGCGCGATCGCGAAGTCGTTCACGAATTGCGCGGCGGTCATCCAGTGATGCACGTCGACGACCTGCCGCTGGATGTCGGCGATGATCGCCTGTCCGCCGCCGATCGTCGCGATCGACAGCGGCGCGAACACGCCGAACAGCGCGGTGTAGCGTTGCAATGCGGTCATCGCGCGTCGCTCCCGGCTGGCGTCGCGGCCGCGCGGCGGTATTCGAGCGCGACGCTCAGCGTGCCGCCCACCAGCACGGTCCACACGAGCGGCCAGTGCAGCACGGCCACCGACACGAACGTGAGCGCCATCACCGCGAACGGCAACGTGCGGCGCGGCAATCGGCGCACGGCGGTGATCGCCATGGAGATCGACAGCCCGATCGCCGCGGCCGCCGCGCCGGCGAGCGCGACGTGCGTGAGCGGAAAGCGCGTGAGGGTCGAGAATGCGATGCCGAACAGCACGATCAGCACGGCGGGCGGCGCGATGATGCCGGTGAAGCCGGCCACCGCGCCGCGCCATCCGGCGAGCCGGTAGCCGATCCAGATCGCGAGGTTCTTCACGTTGACACCCGGCAGCGCTTGCGACAGCGCGAGGCCGTTGAGGAACGCCTCTTCGTCGAGCCAGCGCCGCTCGTAGACGAAGTCGCGCATCATCCGCCCGCTGAGCCCGCCGCCGAAGCTGGTCAGGCCGATCTGCGAGAACGCGATGAACAGCGCGAGGACGCCGGGCGGCGGCGCGTCGCCTGCTGGCGGTGCAGGTGAAGTGGCGGAGGAGGGCGGCGGCATCGGTGGGCGGTGCGTGGCGGTTGGGCGGTTGCCCATGTTAGCAAGCGGCCCCTGTCAGCACGCTGACAGGGGCTCGGCGGCGATGTGATGAAAGCCTTCGGCCGAGTCGACGCGTGCATTCCGGTGCACTCAGCTCATCGAGTTCATCCATCGGCCCGGTACATCAGCACATCAAGCATCAACGCATCGACGCATCCCGCGCATTCGCGTGAACGCAACCCTTGGCCGCTACGCACGCACGACCGTCACCCCGGCCGCCTCGATCGGCTTCGTCAGCGCGGCGTCGGTTTCCTTTTCGACCACGACGGTATGCGCCAGCGTGAGCTCGCCGATCACGAACTGCGACGCCGCGCGCAGCTTCGACTGCGACGCGAGCACGACCGTCTCGGCCGCGCGTTCGGCGAGCGCGCGCTTGATCGCCGCTTCCTCGAAATCGCCGGTGCTGAGCCCCGCGACCGGATGTACGCCCGTGACGCCCATGAAGTACAGGTCCGCATGAATGCGCGCAATGCCCTCCATCGCCGCCGCGCCGACGGCCACGATCGAATGCTTGTAGAGCCGCCCGCCGATCAGGATCACATCGATCGACGGATGCGCGGCGAGCGCCACCGCGACACTCGGGCTGTGCGTGACGATCGTCGCGCGCAGATCGGCCGGCAATTGGCTGACGAGCAGCGCCGAGGTCGTGCCGCCGTCGACGATCGCCACCTGGCCGGGTGCGATCATCTCCGCGGCCCGCCGCGCGATGCGCCGCTTCTCCGCCGTCTCGAGCGCCTCGCGCTGCGCGAACGGCGCAACGGCGGGCGACGCCGGCAGCGCACCGCCATGCACGCGCTGCAGCAGGCCTTCGGCCGCAAGCTCACGCAGGTCGCGGCGGACAGTATCTTCGGACACGCCGAATTGCGCGCTCAGTTCGACTGCCAGCACCTGGCCGTCGCGCGCGAGTGCGTCGAGGATCGCTTTCTTGCGTTGTGTCGTCAGCATCGTGTTTGCACGAATTTTCTTGAAGTTGCACGAATATGCACGCTACCATGGACGCCGTCTTTTGTCGAACCGGAGGCTGGGATGGCTGCAACGCGAGACCGTGTCCGCATCGTCGATACGACGGTGCTGTCCGATGACTGGTATGTGCTGAAGAAGGTGACGTTCGATTTCCTGCGCCGCGACGGAACGTGGCAGCGCCTGAGCCGCGAGACCTACGATCGCGGCCATGGCGCGACCATCCTGCTGCGCAATGCCGGGACGGGCGACGTGCTGCTGACGCGGCAGTTCCGGATGCCGGCGTTCGTCAGCGGGCACGACGGCATGCTGCTCGAGGCTGCTGCCGGCCTGCTCGACGACGCGACGCCCGAAGCGCGCATCCGCGCGGAGGCCGAAGAGGAGACCGGCTATCGCGTGCGCGGCGTACGCAAGGTGTTCGAGGCATTCATGAGCCCCGGCTCGGTGACGGAGAAGCTGCATTTCTTCGTCGGCGAATACGATGCGTCGCTGCGCACCGGCGACGGCGGCGGCGTCGCGGAAGAGGGCGAGGATCTCGAGGTCGTCGAGATGCCGCTGCAGGCCGCGCTCGACGCGATCGAGCGCGGCGAGATCGTCGATGCGAAGACGATCATGCTGCTCCAGTACGTCGCGCTGCGGGAAACCGCCGGCGCGCGCACGGCATGACGCCGCTGCTCGTGCTGGTCGCCGGCCCCTATCGCAGCGGCACGGACGGCGACCCCGCGCGCATCGCCGCGAACCTGCACCGCCTGGAGGCGGCGGCGCTTGCCGTGTATCGCCGCGGACACGTGCCGATGATCGGCGAATGGGTTTCGCTGCCGCTCGCCGTTGCGGCCGGGTCGCGACAGGTCGGCGACGCGATCAGCGAGACGTTCCTGTATCCGGCCGCGCACCGGCTGCTGCGCCGCTGCGATGCGGTGCTGCGCATCGACGGCGCGTCGCGCGGGGCGGACACGGACGTCAGTCTCGCAAGACAGCTCGGCAAGCCGGTCTATTTCGCGGCGGACGACATTCCGGTCGCGCAGGACGATCCGGATAGCTGATCAGGCGGGGAGGCGGCCAGCCGGAGCGCCGCCGGCCGCCCTCGGTATCGGCCGGCTGACTGCATCACTCTGAGCCGGGCGAGCACCGGGTCAAGCCGTTGCATTGCGCATGCCGCGCCGCGCGCGAACCGGCGTATGATCGCGACGCCACCCGCGCACCGCCCGACGCTACCTCCGTCACATCATGCCGCTTTCCTATTCCGCTGACGCCACCGCTGCTGCCGCCGCGCAACTGCCAGCCGATCTCGTCGCTGCCGCCGTCGCCGCGCTCGCGCGTGCCGACGCCTTGCTCGTGACGGCCGGCGCCGGTATTGGCGTCGATTCCGGGCTGCCCGATTTTCGCGGCACGGACGGCTTCTGGCGTGCGTATCCGGCGCTGCGCCACGAGCGTTTCGAATTCCACGAGATCGCCTCGCCGCATGCATTCCGGGCACGCGCTCCGCTCGCGTGGGGCTTCTACGGGCACCGTCTCGCGCTTTACCGCGCGACGGAGCCGCATGCGGGCTTCGCGATCCTGCGCCGCTGGATCGACGCGATGCCGAACGGCGGCTTCGTGCTGACGAGCAACGTCGACGGCCAGTTCCAGAAAGCCGGCTTCGATCCGGCGCGGATCGTCGAGATCCACGGTTCGATCCACGCGATGCAGTGCCTGCGCCCCTGTTCGGACGACACGTGGGAGGCGGTGCCGTTCGTGCCGGACGTCGACGAAGCCACCTGCCGCCTCGTCGGCGACATGCCGCGTTGTCCGCATTGTGGCGGCCTCGCGCGGCCGAACATCCTGATGTTCGGCGACACCGGCTGGCTCGGGGCGCGTTACGACGCGCAGGAGCGTGCGCTGGAAGATTGGCTCGCGCAGGCCGGGCGCGTCGCCGTGGTCGAGATCGGCGCGGGCACCGCGATCCCGACCGTGCGCCTGCTGGGCGAACGGCTCGGCGCCGACGTGATCCGCATCAACGCACGCGAAGCGCATGCGCGCCGGGCGGACGTGATTGGCCTGAAGGGCGGTGCGCTGGCGACGCTGAGCGCGCTCGACGCAGCCTGGCAACGCGCGTGAGCCTGCGGGCGGGCTCACGACCCGAACGCCCCGAACGGGCCGGCATCCCGCAGCCGGTCGCCGTTGCAGGTGCGCGGCGAATCCGCATACAGTTCAGCGTGTGCCGCCCGCGCACGCGCGATCGGCGTCCGGGAGCGGACCTCGCCCCGGGCAACCGGGGGCCGGCGGCTGACTCCAGCCGCATCTTCGACCGGGAGCGCCCTTGTTCTATTCGATCGTCGCGATCTTCGTCGGCGCCGGGCTCGGCGCGTTGCTGCGCTGGTTCCTGAGTCTCGCGCTCAACGAATTCTTTCCCGCCGTGCCGCTCGGCACGCTCGCCGCGAACCTGATCGGCGGCTACGTGATCGGTATCGCCGCCGTCGTGTTCACGACCCGCGTCGGGCTGCCGCCCGAATGGCGGCTGTTCGTGATCACGGGCTTTCTCGGCGGCCTCACGACGTTCTCGACCTATTCGGTCGAAGTGATGACGCATGCGGTGCAGGGCGAATTCGGATGGGCGTTTGCGGTGGCTGCCCTACACTTGACTGGATCGTTCGCGCTGACGGCGCTCGGCATGTGGACCGCGCGCGCGTGGCTCGCGGCGGCCTGAGCGCGCCGCCATCGGAGGGTGCGATGGACAAGATCTTCCTGCGCTTCTACGTGCACGAGAAGCACCGGCTGCACTGGAAGCCGCTGTGGGAATGGCTGCTGGAGGAAGCGAACCGGATGGGCGTCGCGGGCGGTTCCGCGTTTCGCGCGATGGCCGGGTTCGGTCAGCATCGCGTGCTGCACGAGGACCGCTTCTTCGAACTGCAGGGGTCGCTCGCGATCGAGATCGAATTCATCGTCACCGAGGACGAGGCGCAGCGCTTGCTCGAGCGGTTGTCGCACGAGAAGGTGCGCGTGTGCTACGCGATGATGCCGGCGCGCTTCGGCGTGATCGACACGCTCGGCGGACCGCCGGCGCAGGGGCCGGCGGCGTAAGGGGTGACGTTGGCGTCAGATGCCGAACATCGTCAGCGACACGGCGGCGCGCGTGACGACCATCAGCAGCACCTGCACGATCACGAACAGCAGGATCGGCGACAGGTCGATGCCGCCGAGGTTCGGGATGATGCGGCGCAGCGGGTTCAGGAACGGCGCGGTGAGCTGGTAGAGGATCGGCATCGCCGGCGAGCGCGGGTTGAGCCACGACAGCAGCGCCATCAGGATCGTCATCCAGATCACGAGATTGAGCGCCCACTTCACGACGGTGAGCAACGCGACCACGACAAGCGTCGCGATCACCGCGGCCGGGTCGAAGCCGGCCATCACGACCATCAGCACGACGTAGACGAGCGCGGTGAGCAGCGCGGCGACGACGCTGGCCCAGTCGATGCCGCGCACGCCCGCGATCACGCGGCGCAGCGGCAGCACGAGCCAGTTGGTCGCCTGCAGCACGGCCTGCGTGACGGGGTTGTACGGTGGCACGCGGACGGCCTGCATCCAGACGCGCAGGATCAGCGCGGCGCCGAACAGCGTGAAAACGGTATTGAGCAGAAAACGGGCGATCTCGCCGAACATCGTTGGCATCCTTTTTAGTCAGTAGCGTGCGGCCGCCAACGCCGGATGGCGGCGCATCGGCCGACACATTATCACGCCTCGTCTTGCGACGGGGAGGGGTGTGCGGCGGTGCGCGCGAGCGACGTTTCGACGGCTTCGGCGAGCGCCGGCAGCGATGCCGGCGGCGTGGCGCGCTGTGCCGCGAGCGCGATCGCGCGGCGGGTCAGCAGCGCGTACAGCGTCGCGTGATCGCCGCCGCGCGTTTCAAGCAGTGCCAACTGGCGTTCGACGATGCCCGTGTCGCCGCGCGATACCGGGCCGGAGAGCGCGTTCGCGAGCCCCTTGTCGCGGGCGGTCTCGATCGTGCCGGCCAGCATCGGCAGCAGTGCGCGCAGCGCGGCGTCCTCGTCGAAACCGAGGCCGCGCCACAGCTCGACCGCTTCCGCCAGCCCGCACAGCGCGAAGCTCGCCGCGTAGTGCGCGGCTGCGTGATAGAGCATCCGGCCGCCTGCCGGAATCGACAGCGGATGGCAGCCGAGTGCGGCAGCAAGTCGCAGCAGCGTCGCGTGCAACGCGCCGTCGGCTTCGATCGTGACCGAGCAGCCGTCGATGCGGGCGAGGTCGGCGTCAGTGCCGCCGAACAGGTAGAGCGGATGGAAGCCGCCGGTGGCCGCGCCTTGCCGTTTCGCCGGATCGAGCAGGGCGACCGCCGACGCGCCGCTGCAGTGAACGACGGCTTGCTGCGCAGCGCGCGACGCGTCGAAGTGCAGCGCGGCGGCGGCTGACGCGAGATGGTCGTCGGGCACGGTCAGGAAGATCAGGTCGGCGGCGTCGGCAACCTGCTGCGGCGTGTCGACCGCCTGGCAGCCGTCGATGCGCGCGGCGAGCGCCGCGGCCGACGCGGGCGTGCGGCTCGCGATCGCGACGACCGGAAAGCCGGCCCGCGCGAAGCGTTGCGAGACGCAGCGCGCGAGACGGCCGGCGCCGATAAAGCCGAGGCGGGGTGTATCGGGAACGGACATGGCGGTGGATGTAAGCGAAAACGAAGCAACCGCCAGTATCGCAGGAATGACCGCGGGGCCGTGAAAGGGGGGCTTCTGCCCGGGACGTGACTTGGCTTATCGGTATGCGGCGCTATCTCGGCGCGCGTTTCACCGCCCGGCACCGCGGTCGATTCATGATCGGAGAATCCGACCCCGAAACATATCGCCCCCGTATCCGGCTTGAAATGTCGGCATCTTGTCTCAAATTTGTAATCGTTCATTACGGTTGCGTGCCCGCCGCGTGCGCCGTATCCGGTAAGACTGACCGGTCATGATGTTGCGACCCGATTCGTCGGACGGAGTCGCGCGACCGGCAAGGGGCGCCGCAGGCGCCGCGAGCCACGCCGCGCGGCGGCTCCGGCCACGTGCGATTGCAATTTGCAACAAATGCACGGTACGCGAGGAGCGGGTTTTCGCTACATTGCTTCCATGCGACGTGCACGCCCGCCGTTGCCGACAGGGGCGCATAAAATACCGCTCCAGCAGGAGAATCGAAGTGAAAAAGCTCATTCCGTTCATCGCCGCCGCCGCGCTGGGCCTGGGTGCCGCAAGCGCTGCGCAGGCTCACGTGTCGATCGGGGTCGGCATCGGTATCCCGGTCGCGCCCGCGTATCCCGTCTATGCACCGCCGCCGCCCGTGTACTACGCGCCGCCGCCTCCGCCCGTCTATTACGCACCGGCGCCGGCCTACTACGCGCCGCCGCCCGCCGTGGTCGTCGGCGGCTATGGTGGCTACTACGGTCGCCCGTACTGGCGTCACGGTTACGGCGGCTGGGGCCATCACGGCTGGCGTCGCTGATTCGTGCCGCGCGGCCTGGCCGCGCGTGGCAAAACGGCGCAACGTCCCGCAAGGGGCGCTGCGCCGTTTTTTCTTTGGACCCACCGCCAGACCTCGGTGAGGCCGACTTCGATTACACCGCGTGCACGATCAGGTCGCGGTAGCCGCCGACGATCACGCTGTACGAGAAATACGCGAACAGCAGCGCCGACGCGACATGACACGCGCGCATCAGCCCGGCACCCGCGCGCTTGCGGCCCTGGCTTGCGAGCGTGCACATGAAGAGCGTCCACGCGAGGCCGCCGAGGAAAAAGCCCGACAGGAACACCGACGCGGTGGCCGGCGTGGTCGCGCCGGCCTTCGCGATCAGCGCGCCGCCGACCGCCGCGAACCACAGGATCGCGCTTGGCGACGACATCGCGAGCAGCATCCCGCGCAGGAAGCTGCGCCGTGCGCTGGCGCGCGGCGGCGGCGTGTCCTGGGCGTCGTCGCCGGCCGTCTTCGCCGGCGTGAGCGCTTCACGCGCCATCTTCCACGTGAGGAACAGCAGCACGGCGCCGCCGCCGATCCATACGATCCAGCGCACCGGCTCGAACTGCAGCAGCACGGCCATCCCGCCAAGCGCGAGCGCCGCATAGACGAGATCGCCGACGCACGAGCCGATGCCGAGCCAGAAGCCCGGCCGGAAGCCGTGCGACAGCGTCAGCGACAGCATCGCGACATTGACGAGGCCGATGTCGAGGCACAGCGACAGCGACAGAAAGAAGCCGTCGGACAGCATGGAGGCGGGCGGAAAGATCATCTTCGATGTGCGTGTCGCGATGGCGGTCCACGGGCCGGCAGGCGCCGGCCGCATGGCGTCAGAGGCCGATCTCCTGCCAGAGCCGGTCGACGCGCGCCTTCACGGCCGCATCCATCTCGATCGGGCGCCCCCATTCGCGGCTGGTCTCGCCGGGCCACTTGTTGGTCGCGTCGAGCCCCATCTTCGAACCGAGGCCGGCCACCGGCGACGCGAAATCGAGATAGTCGATCGGCGTGCTGTCGACCATCACGGTGTCGCGCACGGGGTCGACACGCGTCGTGATCGCCCAGATCACTTCCTTCCAGTCGCGGATGTTCACGTCTTCGTCGACGACCACGATGAACTTCGTATACATGAACTGCCGCAGGAAGCTCCACACGCCGAACATCACGCGCTTCGCGTGGCCCGCGTAGCTCTTCTTCATCTGGACGATCGCCATCCGGTAGCTGCAACCTTCTGGCGGCAGGTAGAAGTCGGTGATCTCGGTGAACTGCTTCTGCAGCAGCGGCACGAACACCTCGTTGAGCGCGACGCCGAGCACGGCGGGCTCGTCAGGCGGCTTGCCCGTGTAGGTCGAGTGGTAGATCGCGTCGCGGCGCATCGTGATGCGCTCGACGGTGAACACCGGGAACCACTCCTGCTCGTTGTAATAGCCGGTGTGGTCGCCGTACGGGCCTTCGAGCGCGTGCTCGTACTTGGCGGACGCATTGCCGGCCGGGCGCGGCGGTGCGCCGGCCGGAGCCGGGGCAGGGCTGCCTTCCTGCGGATAAATGAAGCCTTCGAGCACGATCTCCGCGCGTGCGGGCACCTGCAGCGTGTCGACGCCGGGCGTCAGGCACTTCGCGAGCTCCGTGCGGCTGCCGCGCAGCAGGCCGGCGAACTGGTATTCGGACAGCGAATCGGGCACGGGCGTCACCGCGCCGAGCGTCGTGGCCGGATCGGCGCCGAGCACGACCGCGACCGGGTACGGCTTGCCGGGGTTCTGCAGCGCGAATTCGCGGAAGTCGAGCGCGCCGCCGCGATGCGCGAGCCAGCGCATGATCAGCTTGTTGCGGCCGATCAGCTGCTGACGGTAGATCCCGAGGTTCTGCCGCGACTTGTTCGGCCCGCGCGTGACCGTCAGCCCCCACGTGACGAGCGGCCCCGCATCGCCGGGCCAGCAGGTCTGGATGGGCAGCCGGTTCAGGTCGACGTCGGCGCCTTCCCAGACGATCTCCTGGCACGGCGGCGACGACACGGATTTCGGCGCCATGTCCCACACGGCCTTCGCGAGCGACAGCAGCTTGCCGGCGTCCTTCAGGCTCTTCGGCGGATCGGGTTCCTTCAATGCGGACAGCAGGCGCCCGAGATCGCGCAGCGAATCGAGCGCGGCGTCGTCGCCCGCATCCACGCCCATCCCGAGCGCGACGCGGCGCGGCGTGCCGAACAGGTTGCCGAGCACCGGGAAATCGTAGCCGGTCGGCGCGTTGAACAGCAGCGCAGGGCCGCCGGCGCGCAGCACGCGGTCGCACAGCTCGGTCATTTCGAGCACGGGCGACACGGGCTGCGTGACGCGCCGCAGTTCGCCAAGCGCCTCGAGGCGCTGGATGAAATCGCGTAAGTCTTTGTATTTCATGAAGATGGTCCGGGCCACCCGCCAGGCGGGCAGCGATGGGTGGGCGCAGCGGCCGGCTGCGACCCCGAATCGACCGACGATTTTACCCGCGCGGGCGCATGCCCGCCCGGCGGTGAAAAAAGTCGACCGCGCGCAAACCCCCTACGGCACGGGGATTGCGTTCTGAAGAGTACCGGTAAATTACTTTTTGTTATAATTTCAAGGTTTTATAGTGTTGACGATCTATAAAACCCTGCTAGAATCCGCTCACATTGGCTGCAGGGTAAAAGGCTTCGAGCCGCCAATCACCGATCTTTGACGCAGCGCGTCACCGTCCGCCGAATCCTGCACGGCGTATCCGACGGCCTTAGTCGTAGTCTCAGCCAGCGCCACCAGACGCTGGTTTTTTGCGTGGGTGCCACCGCGTATGCCCGCCTCGCCCAGTTTGCGAAGGTGCCGGCCCTCTTACACCGTGGCCTCGAACGGTACTTATACCGTTTCCCCGATGCTTGCACGCCCCAACCAAAGCGTGCGGCGTCGTGATTCCGCGGCGCGTTACCTGTCTCGCCATCGAGCTGAGCGAGCCGCACGAGTCATGTTCATGGGAGATGATCTGAATGAACGCTTGGTTATCGTGGCGTCCTAGTGAGCAGCATGCGCAATTCGTGCGCAGCATGCTGCGTCGCGGGACGCGTGTCAGTCACCATCTATTCAGCGTTGTCGGCTGTCTCGCTGTCGCAGTTGCGCTTGCACTGTGGCTGCTGCCAACCGTCCGCGGCACGCTGGCCGCGAAGCTGATGCCGGTCGTATCCGCGGCCGTGCAAGCCGGCCCGGCCCGTCTGCTGACCGGCCATCCGCTGCCGAACTTCGCGCCCGCCGGCGCGCAGCCGCAGCAGGAAGAGAACAGCCCCGAAACGGACGCGCTTGCGGTCGGCCTCGACGTCGCACCGGAAGCCGCCGCCGCGCAGGGCGACGCGTCCGACCCGGCCCGCAACGGCCCGTCGCCCGTCGCGCTGGCGAAGCTGATCCCGACCCAGCGCGTGGCGGCCGATGCGCGTGACGACCGTGCGCTCGCATCGAATCGCGAACAGGCGCTCGTCGCGACCTACCTGTCGCGCCGTTACCGCGTCGCCCAGGAGCCGCTCGGCCAGCTCGTCAAGGCTGCGTTCCAGACCGGCCGTGACGTCGGCCTCGATCCGCTGCTGCTGTTGTCCGTGATGGCGATCGAATCGGGCTTCAACCCGTACGCCGAGAGCGGCGTCGGTGCGAAGGGCCTGATGCAGGTCATGTCGAAGGTCCATTCCGACAAGTTCGAGTATTTCGGCGGCACCGATACCGCGCTGCAGCCGCTCGCGAACCTGCAGGTCGGCGCACTCGTGCTGAAGGACTGCATCGCACGCGGCGGCTCGCTCGCGAACGGCCTGCGCCTGTACAACGGCTCGACGAACCCCGACGACAACGGCTACGGTTCGAAGGTGATGGCCGAGCGTGGTCGCCTGCGTGACGTCGCGCGGGGTCGTAGCGTACCCGTCAATGCGCCGCAGGCGCCGGCGAAGCCGATCGTCACGGCTGCCGCCGTGACGGCAGCCGCAGGCGGCGCGAAGCGCGTGCATGCGACGCTCGAAACGGCGGCGAAGTCGACGGCATCGAAGGAAGCCACGTCGCAGGACGACGCGAGCGTCGATACCGCGAAGCAGCCGCACGGCGATCGTTCGGAGCTTGGCGCGTAACTCACGCACGGCTCCAGCCGGCAGGGCATGAAAAAGGCACCCGGATCGGGTGCCTTTTTGCTTTTGCGGGGTGCGGAATGGCCGCCGCACCGGCCGCGCGTCAGTGCTGCCCGAACAGTGTCGCGAGCCGGTCGACCGCTTCCTCGAGCCGCGAGTAGGCCGTCGCATAGGACAGGCGGATATAGTCACGCGGCGCATGGACACCGAAGTCCATGCCGGGTACCAGCACGACGCCCGCGTCGTGCAGCATCGCCGTCGTGAGCGCGGCGCTGTCGCCGGCCGCCGGGTGGGCGACGCCGCCGCAGTGCGCATACACGTAGAACGCGCCGTCCGGCATCACGGGCACCGTGAAGCCGAGCCGTTCGAGCGCCGGTGCGATGAAATCGCGACGGCGCTTGAATTCGAGCCGGCGGGCTTCGTAGATGTCGAGCGCGGCCGGCTCGAAGCACGCGAGCGCCGCGTGCTGCGCGAGCGCGGACGGGCAGATGAACAGGTTCTGCGCCAGCTTCTCGAACGTGCCGACCAGCGCGGGCGGCACCACCAGCCAGCCGAGCCGCCAGCCCGTCATGCTGAAATACTTGGAGAAGCTGTTCACGGTGACGACGTCGTCGCCGAACGACAGCGCCGACACGGGCGCCGCGTCGTAGCTGAGCCCCTGGTAGATTTCGTCGACGATCGTGAAGCCGCCGCGTGCGCGCACGGCTTCGACGATCCGCTTCAGTTCGTCGGGTTCGAGCGACGTGCCGGTCGGGTTCGACGGCGACGCGAGCAGCACGCCGCGCGTGCGGTCGCCCCAGCGTGTGCGGACGTCATCCTCGGTGAGCTGGAAGCGCGCATCCGGGCCGCTCGGCACGAGCACCGCGCGGCCTTCGGCCGCGGCGACGAAGTGCCGGTTGCACGGATACGACGGGTCGGGCATCAGCACCTCGTCGTCACGCCCGACGAGCGCGAGGCACGCGAGCAGCAGCGCGGCCGACGCGCCGGCCGTCACGACGATCCGTTCCGGACTGATCGTGAGGCCGTAGGCGCGTGCGTAGTGCGCGGCGATCGCCTCGCGCAGCGGTGCGATGCCGAGCGCGCTCGTATATTGGGTGACGCCACGGCGCAGCGCGGCCGCGGCCGCTTCGACGACTGGCTCCGGCGCAGTGAAATCCGGCTCGCCGATGCCCATGTGGATAACATCGCGCCCGGAGGACTCGAGACGCTGTGCCTCCTTCATCAGTTCCATCACGTAGAAGGGCTGGATCGCGTCGACGCGTGCGGCGAGTCTGACGAGCGAATCGGTGGCGGTATTCATCGGGCGGGCAGGGCGAGGGAGGCGGGGCAAAAGAAAAAACGGGCGCATGCGCGCCCGTTCCGGACCAACGGGTTCAGCCGTTGCGGCGCGCCTGCGTTTCGGCGGGGCGCAGCTTCGCGGCGAGCTTGTCGAGCACGCCGTTCACGTACTTGTAGCCGTCGGAGCCGCCGAACGTCTTCGCGAGTTCGACGGCTTCGTTGATGATCACGCGGTACGGCGTTTCGACGTGGTGCGTGAGCTCGAACGTGGCGATCAGCAGCACGGCGCGTTCGACCGGCGACAGCTGGTCGATCGGGCGATCGAGCGACGGCGTCAGCGCTTCGACGAGCGTGGCGTGCTCGCGGATCACGCCGTGCAGGATCGCGTCGAGCAACTCCTTGTCGGCCTTGTCGTAACCGAGCGCGCCGCGCAGTTGCGCGTCGATCTCACCGGAGGACGCGTTCGACAGCAGCCACTGGTACAGCCCCTGCGTCGCCAGCTCGCGCGATTGTCGGCGGGCGCTCTTCTTCATGCGCGCTCCTCTTCGTCGTCTTCCTCTTCTTCGTCCTCGTCGTCATCGCCGAGCTGGTCGAGGGCCATCGTCAGGTTGGCCATCTCGACGGCGACGCGTGCGGCGTCACGACCCTTTTCGGTCATGCGCGCGACGGCCTGCTCGTCGTTTTCGGTCGTCAGGACCGCGTTCGCGATCGGCAGGTTGAAGTCGAGGCCGATGCGGGTGATGCCCGCGCCGCTCTCGTTCGACACGAGTTCGAAGTGGTAGGTCTCGCCGCGGATCACCGCGCCAAGCGCGATCAGCGCGTCGAACTGGCCGCTTTCCGCGAGCTTCTGCAGCGCGAGCGGGATTTCCAGCGCGCCGGGCACCGACACGAGCAGCACGTCTTCACCGGTAACGCCGAGGCGTTCCAGTTCCTCGACGCACGCGTCGGCGAGGCCGTTGCACACGGGCTCGTTGAAGCGCGATTGCACGATGCCGATACGCAGGCCGTCGCCTTCGAGATTCGGTTGGTATTGTCCGATTTCCATGATCTTGTCCGTGGTGTGGATGAACGGTTATAGGGCGAAAGCGCCGTGGCGGGTTACGCGTTGGACGCCGGGCAGGACTTGGCTTCGCCGCCGGGCATCGGAATGAAGCCCGTGACTTCCAGGCCGTAGCCGGACATGCTGCCCAGCTTGCGCGGATTCGACAGCACCTGCATCTTGCTGACCCCGACATCGCGCAGGATCTGCGCGCCGATGCCGAACGTCTTGAAATCAACCGGCCGGCGCTTGAGCACAGCGGCCTTTTCTTCCTCGTCGAACGCCTTGAAGACGTCGATCAGGTGTTCCTTCGTGTCGCCGCAGTTGAGCAGCACGATCACGCCGAGGTCGCGCTCCGCGATTTCGCGCATCGCGGCGTCGAGCGTCCACGAGTGCGTCGACACGCCCGTCTCGAGCAGGTCGAGCACCGACAGCGGCTCGTGCACGCGCACCGGCGTATCGACGTCCGGCGACGGCGTGCCGCGCACCAGCGCGATGTGCGGCGAGCCGCTCGGCTGGTCGCGGTACAGCACCGCGCGGAACGTGCCGTGCGCGGTCTGCATCGTACGCTCGGCGATCCGCTCGATGATCGATTCGGTGCGGCTGCGGTACTGGATCAGGTCGGCGATCGTGCCGATCTTCAGGTTGTGTTCCTGCGCGAACTCGATCAGGTCGGGCAGGCGCGCCATCGTGCCGTCGTCCTTGATGATCTCGCAGATCACCGCGGCCGGCGTGAGGCCCGCCAGCGCGGTGAAGTCGCAACCGGCCTCGGTGTGGCCCGCGCGCACGAGCACGCCGCCCGGCTGCGCCATGATCGGGAACACGTGGCCCGGCTGCACGATGTGCTCGGGGCGCACGTCATGCGCGACCGCCGTGGCGATCGTGTGCGCACGGTCGGCGGCCGAGATGCCGGTCGTCACGCCTTCGGCCGCTTCGATGCTGACCGTGAACGCGGTGCCGTACTGCGTGCCGTTGCGGTAGGTCATCAGCGGCAGGTGCAGCTGCTTGCAGCGTTCCTGCGTCAACGTCAGACAAACCAGGCCGCGGCCGTACTTGGCCATGAAGTTGATCGCTTCCGGCGTGACGAATTCGGCGGCGATCACGAGGTCGCCCTCGTTTTCGCGGTCTTCTTCGTCGACCAGGATCACCATCCGGCCGGCTTTCAGCTCGGCGATGATGTCGAGCGTGGAGGCGAGCGTCATAAGGGGGCGTGAAAGAGGAAAGTGCGTATTTTACGCCAGCCGGACGACGTTTCGGCTGGCGTGGACCGCGCGCGACCGGCGAGCGCTCCGGAAAGCGCTGCGGCCGGCCTGCGCGGCAGGCCTGGTGGGGCCGCCGCGCAATGGCTGCATGCGCGTGCGGACAGTGGCGGGCCGGGCTTTGCCCGGCCGCGCGTCACGCGTGCTGGTCGCGCCCGCCCAGGTAGTCGAGCTTGCCGAGCTCGACGCCGCTGTGGCGCAGGATGTCGTACGCGGTCGTCACGTGGAAGAAGAAGTTGGGCAGCACGAAGTTCAGCAGGTACGACTGGCCGGTGAACTCGATCGGGCCGACGCGCATCTTCAGCACGATCTGGCGCGCCTCGCTGCCGTCGATCTGCGCGGCGTCGAAGCTTTTCAGGTAGTCGATCGTCTTCTGGATGCGGGCGTGCAGTTCGTCGAAGGTCTGCTCGACGTCCGGGTAGCTGGGGATATCGACATCGGCGAGGCGCGCGGCGCAGCCCTTGGCCGTGTCGGTCGCGATGTAGACCTGGCGGACGAGCGGCAGCATGTCCGGGTACAGGCGGGCGCCGACGAACACCGACGGATCGATCTGCTTTTCGGCCGCATGCGCCTGCGCCTTGCCGAGAATGTGCTGAAGATTGGTCAGGCCACGGATCAGGACAGGCACCGAGGCCTGATACATCGAAATGGACATGGGGACGACTCCTTGAGGAAGAGGGTGACCAATACGCGGCCGCGCCGTGCGTTGCGGCGCCGGAACCGCTGTCGACGCATCTTAGCGCGGCGGCATGACCCGTGCGCGTCGTTGGCCATTCGGCCAGCTGTCGGTGCAGGTGGGCGAGCGGCGGCGCGGCGAGAAATGGGGTGTGAACAATCCGCGTCGTCCCGACGCGATGGGCGACATGCGTCGCGCGGGGGGCTCGACCGGCGACCCACAGAACGAGGTGTGCGAGGGCGGCGCCCCGGCCACGACGGGCCGAACCGCCCGTCCGCGGCTGACGATCAGTCCTGATGCATGCCTTGCGACGACGACAGCATCCGTTCGACGTAGCGCGCGATCATGTCGACTTCGAGATTGATCTTGCCGCGACAACGCCGGCAAACGTCGTGACGATCCCGTTCAGTGCGCGGCGTCGGGCGGCGCGAAGCGCGCGAGGATTCGCAGATCGTCGCCGACCCGCTCGAATCCGTGGAACGACAGCCGCGTACGCGCGTCGAGGTTCGCCGGCGCGGCGAGGTCGAACATGCCGGCCGCATCGGCGCCCAGCAGGCTCGGCGCGAGGTAGACGAGCAATTCGTCGACGCACTGCTCGCGCAGCAGCGAGCCGTTCAGCTTGTGGCCGGCCTCGACGTGCAGCTCGTTGACGCCGCGCGCGCCGAGCGCCGCCAGCATCGCGGGCAGGTCGACCTTGCCTTGCGCATTCGCGATCGGCACGATTTCCGCGCCACGGGACTTCAGCACGTTCGCGCGCACTTCGCCGGCGGCGTCGAGCCGGCCGCAGAAGATCAGCAGCGGCGCGCCTTCGAGCAGCCGCGCGTCGAGCGGCAGGTCGAGGCGGCTGTCCACCAGGATGCGCTGCGGCTGGCGCGGCGTGTCGATGCCGCGCACGGTCAGCAGCGGGTTGTCTTCACGCACGGTGCCGATGCCGGTGAGGATCGCGCAGGCGCGCGCACGCCATGCGTGCCCGTCGAGGCGCGCGGCCTCGCCGGTGATCCACTGGCTTTCGCCGGATGGCAGCGCGGTGCGGCCGTCGAGTGACGCGGCGGTCTTCATCCGCACCCACGGGCGGCCGCGCGTCATCCGCGATACGAAGCCGACGTTCAGTTCACCCGCTTCGTGCGCGAGCAGCCCGCAGCGCACATCGATGCCCGCGTCGCGCAGCATGCCGAGGCCGCGCCCCGACACCTGCGGGTTCGGGTCTTCCATCGCGGCGACGACCTTCGCGACGCGCGCTTCAATCAGCGCGTTCGCGCACGGCGGCGTGCGGCCGAAGTGGCTGCACGGCTCGAGCGTGACGTAGACGGTCGAGCCCGCGACGTCGTAGCCGCGCGCACGCGCGTCCTTCAGCGCCTGCACTTCCGCGTGATCCTGGCCGGCCGGCTGCGTGAAGCCTTCGCCGATCACGTCGCCGTCCTTGACGATCACGCAGCCGACACGCGGGTTCGGCGCCGTCGTATACATGCCGCGCGCGGCGAGCGCGAGCGCGCGCTGCATGTGGGCGAAATCGATATCCGAGAACATGCGCGCGGACCCGGGTCAGGCAGCGAGTGCCGCGAATGCGCGGCGCGCGGCCGCGAGCGTCGCGTCGATCACCGCGTCGTCGTGCGTGCTCGACACGAAGCCGGCCTCGTACGCCGACGGCGCGAAGTACACGCCTTCGTCGAGCATCAGGTGGAAGAAGCGGTTGAAGCGCTCGGTGTCGCTCTTCGTCACTTCGGCGAAGCTGGTCGGCACGCGTTCGGCGAAGTAGAGGCCGAACATCGCGCCGATCGAGTCGGCCGCGAACGGCACGCCGGCCGCACGCGCTTCGGCCGCGAGGCCGTCGGCGAGACGCTTGGTCTGCGCGGTGAGCGCGTCGTAGAAGCCGGGCGCCTGGATCAGCTGCAGCGTCTTCAGGCCCGCGGCGACCGCGATCGGGTTGCCCGACAGCGTGCCGGCCTGGTAGACGCCGCCGAGCGGCGCGAGGTGGGCCATGATGTCGCGGCGGCCGCCGAACGCGGCAGCCGGCATCCCGCCGCCGATCACCTTGCCGAGGCAGGTGAGGTCGGCCGTGATCCCGTAGTACGCCTGTGCGCCGCCGAGCGCGACGCGGAACCCGCACATCACTTCGTCGAAGATCAGCACGGCGCCGTGCTTCGTGCACAGCGCGCGCAGCGCGTTCAGGAATTCCGGCGTGCCGCGCACGAGGTTCATGTTGCCGGCGACCGGTTCGACGATCACGGCGGCGATCTCGTCGCCGAACGCGCCGAACGCTTCTTCGAGCGCGGCGACGTTGTTGTATTCGAGGACGGTCGTGTGCTTCGCGATGTCGGCGGGCACGCCGGCCGACGTCGGGTTGCCGAACGTCAGCAGGCCCGAGCCGGCCTTCACGAGCAGGCTGTCCGCGTGGCCGTGGTAGCAGCCTTCGAACTTGACGATGCGGCTGCGGCCCGTGAAGCCGCGCGCGAGACGCAGCGCGCTCATCGTGGCCTCGGTGCCGCTCGACACCATCCGCACCTGCTCGATCGACGGCACGAGCTTGCAGATTTCCTCGGCGATCTCGATCTCGGCTTCGGTCGGCGCGCCGAACGAGAAGCCGTCGGCGAGCACGTTCTGCACGGCCGACAGCACTTCCGGATGGACGTGGCCGACGATCATCGGGCCCCACGAGCCGATGTAGTCGATGTACTGCTTGCCATCGGCATCCCAGAAGTACGGGCCTTGTGCGCGCGCGACGAAGCGCGGCGTGCCGCCGACCGAACGGAATGCGCGCACCGGCGAGTTGACGCCGCCGGGAATGGTCTTCTGGGCGCGTTCGAAGAGGATCTGATTGTTGGACATGGACGAAACCTGCGAGAGAAGGGCGCGGGGGCCTGTGCACGGGCCGCGGCGCCTGGGCGGAACGATCGTCTGATTGTACCGGAGACGCGCGCGGCGGGCCCGCGGCGCGGTCTGCGGCGTATCGGCGCGCGAGGGATCGCGCGGACCGGGAAGGAAGAGCGGGCGATTCGGCCCCGTTATCGATCCGGCAACGGCGGCGGCTTGCGCTTGCCGGTCAGCTCGGCCCAGCGCTTCTCGAGCGGGCCTTCGACCATCGGCTTGATCACCGTGCCGGAGCTCTGGGCATCCCAGGTCTGCACCGAATACGGATGGACGCGCAGCGCGTCGCGCGCGATCACGACGTCCTGGTGCGCGTCGACCAGCCAGTCGTACACGAAGTCGATGCACAGCCGGTAGCCGCGCTTCGTCGACGGATCGGGCACCTCGTACGGCGAGCGCGTCACGTAGCCGGAGCCGAACACGCCCTTGGGCTCCTTCGCGACGCGATGCAGGAACACGCGGTCGCCCGGCAGGATGCCGCGCGCGAACCCGCAGCCCCACACGTCATGCACGGCCTCGCCGGCCTTCACGCGCGCGGCGACGTCGGGCAGTTCGGGCCACGGCCATTTCTTGGGGCTCCAGATCAGCAGGAAAGCGGTCATCGGTTCGGTCGTGCGGCGAATTGGTCAGACAAGAGGGGCGGGAAGCTGCAAGCTTAATCGAATCCCGGTGCTCGATCCCGCGCGGCGGGCGTCGCGCCGGTGTTTTCCCGCCAGCCGCGCACGCGGCCGCCAGCACGCAAAAAAGTTGCGCGTACAATCATGGGCCTGGGCGCGCCGTTCGCGGCGCGGCCTCCCGTCTTCACCGCCACGCGCGCCCCGATGCGCGCGGGCTCCATTCCGGATACCCATGTCTCACGTCATCCGACGCCGGCCCGATGCCCGGCTGATCCTGTTGCTCGGCGCGCTCGCCGCCTGCGGGCCGATCGCTACCGACATGTACCTGCCGAGCCTGCCGTCGATCGCCGCCGGCTTCTCCGTCAGCCCCGGCGCCGCGCAGCGCACGCTGACGAGCTTCATGGCCGGCTTCTCGGTCGGCATGCTGCTGTACGGCCCACTGTCCGACACGTGGGGCCGCCGCCCCGTGCTGCTCGGCGGCATCGCGCTGTTCACGCTCGCCAGCATTGGCTGCTTCGTGTCGACGTCGATCGACATGCTGATCCTCGTGCGCTTCCTGCAGGCGCTCGGCGCCGGCGCGGCGTCGGTGCTGTCGCGTGCGATCGCCCGCGACGCGCACGAGCCGACCGACGCGGCGAAGGTGCTGTCGATGGTGGCGATCGTCACCGCGGTCGGGCCGTTGCTCGCGCCGCTGATCGGCGGGCAGATCCTGCGCTTCTCCGGTTGGCGCGGCGTGTTCGTCGTGCTGGCCGTGTTCGGCGCGGTATGCGCGGCGACCGCGTACCTGCGCGTGCCCGAAACCTGGCCGAAGGAGCGGCGCAAGAGCGCGGCCGTGATCGCATCGTTCGCGTCGTACGGGCGCATCCTGTCCGACCCCGTCGCCTGGGGGCACATGCTGTGCGGCGGGATGGCGTTCGCGTCGATGTTCTCGTACATCACCGCCACGCCGTTCGTGTACATCGAGTATTTCCACGTGTCGCCGCAGCACTACGGGCTGCTGTTCGGCCTGAACGTCGTCGGCATCATGATCGGCAACTTCACGAACACGCGGCTCGTCGGCCGCCTCGGCTCGCTGCGCATCATCGCGGCCGCGTCGCTCGTGAGCTGCATCGCGTCGCTCGCGGTCGCGCTCGTCGCGCTGACGGGGTGGGGCGGGCTGTGGTCGATCGTCGTGTGCCTGTTCTTCGTCGTCGGCGTGGTCGGGATCCTGTCCGCGAACTGCACGACCGACCTCATGCATCGCTATCCACACAACGCGGGCGCGTCGGCGGCCGTGTTCGGCGCGATGCAGCTGGCGCTCGGCGCGCTCGCGAGCGTCGCGATCGGCGCACTCGCGGACGGCACGCCGTTCGCGATGGGCGTGACGATCGGCGTTGCGGGCGTGCTGTGTTTCGCCGGCCGCTACCTCGTGCTGCGCTGGCACGGGCGGCCCGTCAAGGCGGGCGCCTGATCCGCGGCCTGACGGCAAAATGAAAAACGCCACCGCGCGCGCTGCGCCGGTGGCGTTTTTGTCTCGAACGCGGAAAGCGGCTGCCGCCGCGCCGCGTCAATCCCGCGCGACGTCCTTCGCCGCCGGCGACGCGCCGTGGCTCAGCCAGTCGAGCACGTCGGCCGTTTCGTCGTCGCTCGCGCGTGCCCTCGCCTGCGCGACGGCCTCGGGCAGTTCGCCGTTCGTCGACGCACGGCGGATCGCGACGCCGACCGCGAGGATGTCGATCATCAGCAGATGCAGGATCCGCGAGATCATCGACAGCTGCGACTCGCGCATCTCGATGTGGTCGGTTTCGAGCGCGACGGTCGCGCGCTTCGCGAGCGGCGTGTTGCTCGACGTGATTGCGATCACCTTCGCGCCGGCCTGCATCGCGACGTCGAGCACGCGCAGCAGCTCGGGCGCGCGCCCCGACTTCGACACCGCGACGATCACGTCGCCCTTGCCGAGCAACGCGGCCGATGCGGCCTGCATGTACAGGTCGCCGTACGCGATCGTCGGGATCCCGAAGCGGAAGAACTTGTAATGCGCGTCCTGCGCGACGATGTTCGAGTTGCCGAGCCCGTAGAACTCGATGCGCCGCGCGCCGTTCAGGATCTCGATCGCGTTCTCGACGTGCTCGAAATTCAGGTGCTCGCGCAACTGCAGGATCGCGGACACCGTGTTGTCGAGCACCTTCGCGCCGAAGTCGGTGGCCGTGTCGCCGAGATGCACCTGGCTGTGGCTCATCGGGATCGTGCCGGTGAGGCCGGTGGCGAGCTTCAGCTTGAAGTCGGACAGCCCCTGGCAGCCGAGCGAGCGGCAGAAGCGGATCACGGTCGGCTGGCTCACGTCGGCCTTGCGCGCGATGTCGACGATCGGATCGTTGATGATCGAGCGCGGATGGTTCAGCGCGAGATCGGCGACGCGGCGCTCGGCCGGCGTCAGTGCGTCACGCATCTGGCGGATCCGTTCGAACACGGCCGACGACGCACCGCCCGAGCGGTTCGACAGCTGCTCCGCGAGGATCGCCGACACGCCGAGGAACGCCGGGTATTCGGCGGTGATCAGGTAGGTCGGGATGTTCTCGAGGTAGTGCGTGAAGCGGCCTTTCGCCTCGAAGCGCGCGCGGAACGACGAGCGCGTGAACAGTTCGCCGAGCTTCAGCGCGACGCCGCCGCCGATGTACACGCCGCCGAGCGCGCCGAGCGTCAGCGCGACGCTGCCCGCGAACGCGCCGAGAATCCCGCAGAAGCATTCGACCGTCTCGAGCGCGAGTGCGTCGCCCGCATGCGCGCGCTCGACGATCTCGACCGTGTCGACGGTCGCGGCCACGCGCTTCTTGTCGCGCGCGGCGAGCGCGCGATAGATGATCTCCATGCCGGGTCCCGCGCACACGCGTTCGAACGACACGTGCGGAAACTTCTTGCGCGCGTACTGCAGCACCAGGTCCTCGCGCTCGTCCTGCGGCGCGAACGATGCGTGGCCGCCTTCGCTGCCGAGCGCGATCCAGCGGTCGTCGGCCGGAATCAGCCCCGACACGCCGAGCCCGGTGCCGGGCCCGAGCAGCCCGATCACGCTGTTCTGGCGGCGCGCGCCGCCGCCGACCTGCACGCGTTGCGCATCGGTCAGGCCCGGCAGCGCCATGGCGAGCGCGGTGAAATCGTTGACGACGAGCAGCGTGTCGAAGCCGAGCGCGCGGCGCGTCGCCTCGATCGAGAAGCTCCAGTCGTGGTTGGTCATCGTGACCTGGTCGCCGTCGACCGGATTCGCGATCGCGATCGCCGCGTGGTTCACGCGGCTGATCTTCACATCCTTCAGATACTTGCGGATCGCGTCGGTGATCGTCGGATAGTCGGCGCCGGGATAGACGCGAATCTGCGTGATCTCGCCGGGGCCGGTTTCCAGCGCGAAGCGCGCGTTGGTGCCGCCGACGTCCGCGAGCAGGCGCGGGCCGTCGGCATGCTGACCCGCGACGACCGCCTTACTTTGCGCACCAGTAGACATCGAGCTGGGTCCCCTTGTCGTTGGCCAGTTGGGAAATCGCGTTCTTCTGCAGCGATGCGGCCGCGGCGTCGAGCACCGCGCGCTTGCGTTCGCCCGCGATCAGCAGGAACAGCCGGTCGACGCGCTTGAGCGCATCGAGCGAGAAGCTCACGCGCGCATGCGGCGCGGCGCCGGGATGGACGGCGACGAAACGCTCGGGCGTCGTGATCGCGTGATCCCATTCGGGCGCATCGGCGAAGATCGACGCGGTATGGCCGTCCTCGCCCATGCCGAGCACCGCGACGCTCGGCACGCGGTAGTCGGCGTTCGCGTTCAGCGCGGCGACGTGCGCGTCGAGCGCGGCGCGCGTGTCGACGAGCGGCAGGAAGCGGGCAGGGGCGGCGGCGTGCTGCAGCAGCGTGTCGCGCACGAGCTGCGCGTTGCTGGCTGCATCGTCCTCCGGCACCCAGCGGTCGTCGACCAGCGTCACGTCGACGCCGGCCCAGTCGAGCGCCGCGTGCGACAGCGTGTGCAGGAACGGGCGCGGG
>NZ_JAAGPC010000056.1:0-48722 GCF_017104595.1 Burkholderia sp. Tr-20390
CACGGGCCGGCCAGCACCGCGAGCGGCAGCGGCTCGCCCGCGCGCGGCACCCAGTCCGGCGCGGCGAGCCAGGCGAGCGGTTCGGAAAACAGCAGCGTGCCGTCTTCGCGCGGCGGGTCTTCGCCCGGCTCGTGCCGCACGATCACCGCATCGAACCGGCGTTCGTCGTATTGCGCGAGCAGGTTCGTCGACGTGCCGAGATGCATTTCGAGCGACAACCCCGGATCCTGCCGATGCAGGCTCGTGAGCACGGCCGGCAGGTCGGGCACCGCGACGTGCTCGCTGACGCCGAGCGACAGCCGGTGCGTCCCGGCCGAGATCGCGCCCAGCGCATGATCGTGCGCATCGAGCAGCGCGCGGGCGGCCGGCAGGAAATTCTCGCCGTCGGCGGCCAGCTTGACGACGCGCGGCGTACGCGCGAGCAGCGGCTTGCCGAGGTGGGCCTCCAGCCGCTTCAGCTTCAGGCTGACGGCCGATTGGGTGGTGCCGAGCGCATCGGCGGCGCGCGTGAAGCTGGCGAGATCGGCGACCAGCACGAACGCGCGGACGGCATCGAGATCCAGGACTTTCATTTTCGATGTAAATGGATGAAATATTCATCGATGACTGTTCATTATAGTTCGGCGTGCCTAACCTGACGCTGTGTTTCCGTTCTTCAACGTCAACTTCACCGACAGGAGCAGGACCATGCCATTCACCCGTATCGCAGTGCGCGAAGGCAAGCCGGCCGCCTACCGTGCGGCGCTCGTCGACGGCGTGCATCGCGCGCTGATGCACACGTTCAACGTGCCCGAGGACGACATCTTCATGGTCGTCACCGAGCATGCGGCCGAGAACTTCGTGTTCGGTCGTCACTACCTCGATATCGAACGCAGCGACGATCTCGTGATAATCCAGATCACCGCGAACAACACGCGTACGCTCGAGCAAAAGCGGGCGCTGTACCGGGCGATCGCGGACAACCTCGCGCAGCAGCCGGGCGTGCGGCAGCAGGACGTATTCATCAGTCTTGTCGAGGTGCTGAAGGAGGACTGGTCGTTCGGCAACGGCCTCGCGCAATACGCCGTTTGACCTGCGACAGCACGACAGGGCCAGATCGTCGCCTGCGAATTTGGGCGACGTGTACTATGGAAGCAGCTTCACGGTCGACGCCGGCGCGGATGATGCGCCGGCGATTCTTCATGTGCAGGAGCCTCCATGTCGCGTGTGCTGGAAATCGTGTTGTCGCTGTCGCTGGAAGGGTGGCCGGTCAAGGCCGCGAGTCGCGCCCGGGGGGCGCAGCGTGATTTCGGCGCCGAACTCGTGCGCGCGTGGCGGATCTGCCCGCAGGTCCGGATGCGCCGCGGCCATGAGCGCGTGACGATCGAGCCGTGCCAGATCGAGGAGGCCGAGTCGAGCCCCGGCGCGAGCTGGTGGACGTGGGTCGAGTCGAATGCGCACGGCAGGCGCGTGGTC
Organism: Burkholderia sp. Tr-20390; assembly: GCF_017104595.1. Lineage (NCBI taxonomy): Bacteria > Pseudomonadati > Pseudomonadota > Betaproteobacteria > Burkholderiales > Burkholderiaceae > Burkholderia > Burkholderia sp. Tr-20390. Next base: position 1,456 of record NZ_JAAGPC010000056.1, read on the forward strand.
GCGTCGCGCACGACGGCATTTGCGCCAGGCGTCACGGCGCGCGAACTGTTCGACGCGGAGCATGCGGGCATCGCCGTCGCGATGCCGCTGCCCGTGCCCGAGGCGGCCGCTGCGGCCGCCGCCGATGCACCGGCAGATGAAGTGGACGGCGTCGCGCCCGACGCCGCAGCGCTCCCGGCCCCGAGCGTGCAGCCGGAATCGTCGGCGCTGCGCCTCGTCAGCGAACGGCGGCGCGGGCGCTGGGCCGACGACGGCGGCGTCGTGGTCGAGATGACGCTCGACGACGTCACGCTGCATCGCGGCAGCGAGCCGCCGCGTCGCTTCGTCGAGCTTCGCCTTGCGGCGCCCGACTGGGAGACACTGCCCGCGCGCACCGCCGCGCTGCATGCGCTGTTTGCCGCGGCGCGCGAATTGAGCGGCGCGTGGCCCGCCTTCGTGCAATTGACGAGCGTGATCGATCGCGCATGCGCGGCCGAGCCGGCCGCCGATGGGCCCGTCAAGGCCAAGCCCGTCGACCTGAACGGCGTGCGCACGCAGCGCGCCGCGCTGTTCGCGCTGTCCGGCGACATCACCGCGCAGTGGCTCGGCAACGAGGGCGGGGTGCTCGAGCATGACGATCCCGAATTCGTGCACCAGATGCGTGTCGCGCTGCGCCGCCTGCGCACGCTGATGCGCTTCTTCCCGCGCTTTGCCGACCGCCAGTGGCGCGACACGCTCGGTGTCGACCTGCGCTGGCTTGCGTCGCTGCTCGGCACGGTGCGCGACTGGGACGTGTTCGCGACCGAAAGCCTGCCCGCGCTGATTGCGGCCGACGGCGGCGACGGCGAGTGGAACGGCACGCTCGACGCCGCGCGCGCGCAGTGCGCGGCCGCGCGGGTCGAGTTGCGCCAGGCGCTGCATTCGGCCCGCTATGCGCGGCTGACGCTCGGCTGGCTCGAGTGGCTGAGCTCGCTTGTGCTGCCGTCGGCCGAAGACGGCGACGCGCCTTCGCTGCGGCGCCACGCGACGAAGCGCGTGCGGCGGCTGTTCGGTCATCTGTACGCGTCACCGTCGCTGACGTCGCTCGACACGGCCGCGCGCCATCAGGTGCGGATCGATGCGAAGCGGCTGCGCTATGCGCTCGAATTCTTCGCGTCGCTGGCGTCGCGCCGCACGCGCACCGACACGGTCAAGACACTCGCGCGCGTGCAGAGCGTGCTCGGCGAAGCGAACGACACGATGGTCGCGCTGCAGCACCTCGAAAAATTGGCTGCGCCGCCGTACCAGCTCGGGTTCGTGCGTGGCTACGGCGCGGCGCTCGAGCAGCGCGCGGCGCGCGACGCCGAGACACTGCTGGCCAGCCTGCGGCCGCCGAAGCTCGACGGCAAGCCGGGTTGACCGGCACGCGCTGACTATAATGGCCGCCCGATTTCCCTACGCATCCCGATGACCGACGCACCGCATTCGTTCCCGTCCGCCGAACCGCTCGAACTGGGCGGCGAGCTGTGGCTGCGCGCCGGCGAGCAGACGCTTGGCGGCGCCACGCGCATCGCGTTGCTCGCGGCGATCGGCGACACCGGTTCGATCACGCGCGCGGCGAAGGCCGTCGGCCTCAGCTACAAGGCCGCGTGGGATGCGGTCGACACGATGAACAATCTTGCCGGCGAACCGCTCGTCGCGCGCTCGACGGGCGGCAAGGGCGGCGGCGGCACGACGCTGACGCCGCGCGCCACTTCGCTGATCGCCGCGTTCCGCACGATCGAGCGCGAGCATCGCCGGTTCATCGAGGCCGCGAGCGCGGCCGTGGCCGGGTTCGACGTCGACTGGGCGCTGATCGGCCGGATCGGGATGAAGACCAGCGCACGCAACCAGTGGTTCGGCAAGGTCGCATCGATCGTGCGCGGCACCGTCAACGACGAAGTCACGCTCACGCTGCCCGGCGGGCAGCCGATCGTTGCCGTGCTGACGCACGAGAGCGCCGATGCGCTCGGACTGCAGGTCGGCGCGAACGCCTGCGCGCTGGTGAAGGCATCGTGGGTCGTGCTCGCGGTCGACGATGGCGAACCCGAGTTGAAGGTGTCCGCACGGAATCAGTTGCGCGGCAGCGTGGAAACCGTCGCGGCGGGCGCGGTGAACAGCGAGGTGACGCTGGCGCTCGACGGCGGCGGGACGCTGACGGCCGTCGTGACCAACGACAGCGTCGAGGCGTTGCAACTCGACGCCGGCGAGCGGGCGATCGCGCTGTTCAAGGCGTCGAGCGTGATTCTTGCGGTGACGGGCTGACGAAGCAGGCCGGGCGGCGCGCATCGACGGTCGTGTGACGGGCGGGGCGAAGCCGGCATCGCACAGCGCCTGCACGGCACCGGCTTCGTTTCCGCTTTCAGCCTATGCCGCTACGCGCGGCTTCTCTCAGGCTCCAACCTGCCTGCCACGACCACGGCCTCGCGCGCTCAGGTGACGCGCGTCGGCCACTCGGCGTGCGGCGGAGCCGCCTGCACGCGTCCTTCGCTCAACTGCACGACCTGGTCGCCGAACGCGGCGACGTCGTCGGGGTCGTGCGAGATCAGCACCATCGGGATATCGAGCCGCGCCTGCAGCTCGGCGAGCTCGTGACGCATGCGCTGGCGCATGGCGCCGTCGAGCGCCGCGAACGGTTCGTCGAGCAGCAGGATCCGCGGTTGCGCGACCAGTGCGCGCGCCAGCGCGACGCGCTGTTTCTGCCCGCCCGACAATTGCGACGGATACTGCCCCGCGAGCGCCTCGAGATCGAACGCCTGCAGCCAGTACGCGACTTCCGGCGGCACCGTCTTCGCACGCGGGTTGCGCAGCCCCGACGTGAGCCCGAATGCAATGTTCTGGCGCACGTTCAGATGCGGAAACAGCGCGTAATCCTGGAACAGGTACGCGACGCGCCGCTCACGGGTCGGCACGTCGATGCGGCGCGCGGCGTCGAACAGCGGTTCGCCGTTCAGCGTGATCGTGCCTTCGTCGGGCGACAGCAGGCCGGCGATCGCCTGCAGCGTCATGCTCTTGCCCGCACCGGACGGCCCGAACAGCACGACGCGCTGCGTCGTTGCCGTGAACGACATGTCGAGCGTGAAGCGGCGTTCGGCGTTTGCGTAGGTCTTGCGGATGTCGACGACGAGGCTCATGCGTGCCTCCGTCGAAGCCGCTCAATGGCGAAAGACGATGAACGAGGCGAGCGCATCATGTCAGCTGGTCCCGCCGGGCACGCGACGGCACGAGCCAGCCGGTCGCGAGCAGTACGAGCACGCAGGTGATCGACGTCACCAGCACGAGGAAGTTGGCCGTATTGTCGTCGCCGGCCTGGACGGCCGCGTAGATCGCGACCGACAGCGTCTGCGTGCGGCCGGGCAGGTTGCCCGCGATCATCAGCGTTGCGCCGAACTCGCCGAGCGCGCGTGCGAACGCGAGCAGCGCACCCGCGAGAATGCCGCGCGTGGCGAGCGGCAGCGTCACGCGGAAAAACACCGCGACTTCGCCGAGCCCGAGCGTGCGCGCCGCGCGTTCGAGGTGCGGATCGACGCCTTCGAACGCCGCCCGTGCCGACTTCAGGATCAACGGAAACGCGACGACCATCGATGCGATCACCGCGCCTTGCCACGTGAAGACGAGCTCGATGCCGAGCGTGTCGAGCCACGCGCCGAACACGCCGCGCCGGCCGAGCAGCACGAGCAGGTAATAGCCGAGTACCGTCGGCGGCAGCACGAGCGGCAGCGTCAGCACGGAATCGACGACGTCGCGCAGCGGCGAGCGCCAGCGCGCGAGCATGAACGCGGCCGCGACGCCGAGCACGATGTCGAGCGCGGTTGCCCAGCCGGCAACCTTCAACGACAGCAGCAGCGGTACCCAGGCGTCTTGCATCGCGCTACGCTCACTTGCCCGCGGGCTTGAAGCCGAACGTCGACAGCACGGCCTGGCCCTGCGGCGACGCGACGAAGTCGATGAACGACTGCGCCTGCGCGGCGTGGCGGCTGTCCTTGACCACGGCGATCGGATAGGTGATGGCCGTCTTCGTCGGCACCGTCAGCGCGACCTTCACGCGGCCCGGCATGATCGCGGCGTCGGTGCCGAACACGAAGCCCGCATCGACTTCGCCGCGCGCGACATAGTCGAGGCTCTGGCGCACGTTGGCGGCCAGCACGCCCTTCGCGCTGACGGCATCCCACACGCCGGCCGCGCGCAGCGCGCCTTCCGTGTAGCGGCCGACCGGCACCGATGCCGGGTCGCCGTACGCGATGCGCTTCACGCCGGGCGCGGTCAGGTCGTTCAGCGCCGTCGGCGCGGCGGCCTTGCTGTCCGCCGGCACGATCAGCACGAGCGAGTTCGCCGCGAAATCGCGACGCGTGGCGGGCACGATCACCTTTTCGTCCGCCGCGCGATCCATCGCCTTCTGGTCGGCCGACGCGAACACGTCGGCCGGCGCGCCCTTGGCGATCTGCTGCATCAGCACGTCCGACGCGCCGAAGTTGAACAGCACCTTGGTCTCCGGATGCTGCTTCTCGTACGCGTCACCGACGGCCTTGAACGCGTTCGTCAGGCTGGCGGCGGCCGACACGACCAGTTCGTCGGCAGCGGAAGCGGGCGCGCTGAACGCGATACCGGCAGCGGCAAGCGTGGCGATCGGCAGCAGGCGAAGCAGGGTGCGGCGAAGCGGACGGACGGTTGAGCGCATGGCGGATTCGTTTTGAATGGGTGGAAACCGTAATCGTAATATAGGGCGGGTTATAACGCTCGACATACCGCTCATGCGACGGCGCGCATGTAATGGTCAGACGTGAAAAGTGGCGAACGCGACGGCCGGGTGGCCGGTCACGTACGGAGCGTGTGCGGCGACGATTGGGTGCGCTGCAGCGACGACGGCTGCGAAGCAGGGCGGTAGTTCGGGTTGGCCTTCCAGCGCGCGCGGACGAACGGACGCTCGTGGCCCGACAGTTGCAGCGCCACCTTGGTGACCCAGCGATGTGACGGCACCGTGATGCCGTGCAGCGCCACGGTCACGAGCGCGAGGCTCGCGACGACCGCAGGCACCGACCAGCGGTGCGGCACCGCGCGCCACGAACCGGCGATGAACGCGATCGCGGCAATCGCGCCGACGATGCAGCCGGTGATCGATTCGGACGGCGAATGGGCGTCGAGTGCGACGCGCGACACGCCGACCGCGACGCCGGCCGCGAGCCCGAGCGCGATGCCGGCGAGTCGCACCGGCGTGCGCGTGCGGATCAGCGCCAGGAAAATCGCGACCGGATAAACCGACGTCGACAGCATCGCGTGGCCGCTGAACCCCGTGAAATCCCACTTGCGGATGCCGATCCCCCAGCCGAGGAACGCGATCTTCGTGAGCGCGACCACGCCGATCGCGGCCGCGAGCACGCCGAGCCACGCCGCCGCGCGCTGCCACGAATAGCCGAGCGCCAGCCAGACGGCGATCGTGATCGCGAGCGGCAAGGTCAGGCCGGCGCCGCCGAACGCGGTGATCATGATCCACAGGTGAGACGACAGGTCAAACATCGGGAAGGGGACGAACGAAGGCGGGGAGGATGCTTAAATCAACGCGCGAGCCGGAAAGAACGACTACAACGGATACAAGCGGCGAAGCCCCAGTATAGCGCCGCGTGCGCATGAGCCCCGTTTTTTGCGCGGCCGGGAACGATCCGCATGCAGGAAAAGTCCGAGAAACAATGTTATGGTGCATTGCACAAAGACGAACGATGCATCCGCTGTGGTGCCCCTATTTTTCCTGACTGCGAGCCCGATCGATGACCAAAAGTCTGACCAAGGTGTGGCTGGGCGGCATGAAACGCATGCTGTCTCCTGCCGCCAAGCGCTCGGCGCGCGATGCGCAGCGCATCACACGCGATGCACTCGAGGCTGCGGCCTCCGCCGCCGTATCCGATCTGTCCCCGCCGCGCGAATCGCGCGTGCGACCGCGCGCGGCCGCATGGGCGGCCGGCGAGTGGACGCGCGGCGAACATCCGATGGCCCCCGCGCTCGGGCGCCTCGTCCAGAATCTCGCGTACGGCCTTTACGTGCCGCCTGGCCGCCGGCGTGGCGCGATGCCGCTCGTGGTGATGCTGCACGGCTGCCAGCAGTCCGTCGACGAATTCGCGCAAGGCACGCGGATGAACCTGCTGGCCGACAAGCACGGCTTTGCAGTGCTGTATCCGGAGCAGTCGCTGCGCGCGCACGCGCATGGCTGCTGGCACTGGTATGAAGACACCGACCGCGCGGGCCGCGGCGAGGTGAACGCGGTGGCGTCGCTCGTCGACGCGCTCGTCGACGAACACGGTTTCGACGCGTCGCGTGTCTATGTCGCGGGGTTGTCGGCCGGCGCGGGGCTCGCGTCGCTTCTTGCACTGCACCATCCGGACCGTTTCGCGGCGGTGGCGCTGCATTCGGGCCCGGCGCTCGGCGAGGCGACTTCGGGCATTACGGCGATGGACGTGATGCGGCGCGGCGTGCGCCAGAACCCGGCGGCGGCCGTCGACGCGCTGGTCGATGCCGCCGCGTATCCGGGCATGCCGGCGCTGGTCGTCCAGGGCGACGGTGACCATGTGGTCGCGCCGAAGAATGCCGACCAGCTGACGGTGCAGTTCATGCGCCTGAACGGGCTTGCCGACAGCCGCGGCGCGTTGCGTGGCGGCGAACGGGTCGAGAAGCGCGACGCAGGCGCGCAGATCACCGATGTCTGCCGCGACGGCGAGCCGGTCGTACGGCTCTGTCATGTGAAAGGGCTCGACCATGCGTGGGCCGGCGGCGACGAAGCCGTGCCGTTCCACGCGGCGGTCGGCCCCGATGCGAGCGCGATGATCTGGGCCTTTTTCGAAACCCAGCGCCGCACTGTGGCGACCGAACGACGCACCGTCTGATCGACGCTGGCCAAAGGCTAGGGTTTTCCCTATAATTCGGGAAAACCCTAGTCAAAGAACCTTTGGATTGCGAGATCAACCATGTACCTGCTGAGCCACCTCTTCCTGATGCTGACCAAGAACGCCGAAAAGGCCTCGAAAGAGCGCGCCGACGCGTACCTGGCCGAAGCCACCGACATCTATGATCTCGAATTCCGCATGCGCAAGATCGATCGCGAAGCGGCGATGAACCGCCCGTACACGTTCGGTTCGCGCTAAGGAGCGCAGGGCGGGCAGTCAGGTCCGCCGCTCCGGCGAGTCACGCAGCAGAAAAGGGCGCGTGCGGCACCATGCCGCACGCGCCCTTTTTGCATTCCAGGCCTTGTGTCGCGTCAGACGACCGTCAGGCGCACCGGCACGTTGTTACGCGTCGCGTTCGAGTACGGGCACACGTGGTGCGCCTTTTCGACCAGCGCTTGCGCGTCGGCCTTGTCGAATCCCGGCAGCGATACGCGCAGTTCGACGTCGAGCCCGAAGCCGCCTGCGTCGTTCGGGCCGATGCCGACTTCCGCCGTGACCTGCGTGTCGGCCGGCAGCGCCTTCTTGTCCTGGCCGGCGACGAATTTCATCGCGCTCAGGAAACAGGCCGAGTAACCTGCGGCAAACAGCTGCTCCGGATTCGTGCCTTCCGCGCCCGTGCCGCCGAGTTCGCGCGGCGCGGCCAGCTTCACTTCCAGCTTGTTGTCAGCGGATACCGCGCGGCCGTCGCGGCCACCCGTGCTCGTGGCGCTGGTCTTGTACAGAATGTTCATCGTGCAGCTCCTGTCTGGAAAAGGGAGGAAAAGCGGCCCGGTCGAACGGGGTGTCGCCGGCCACCCACAAACAATAGAACACAAATCATTTGTGTGCAAATGAATTTTTGAAGAAAAGGCCCGACAGTGTCGGGCCGGTTCATCGAGGCTCGGCTGTCAGCGTTCGTTGGCGGCCGACAGTGCGTCGCGCAACTGCTGAAGATTGGCGCGCAGCCGGATCAGGAAGTCGGGCGATTGCTGCATCGCGCAAAAGAGATCGGCGGGCACCGAGCGCGCGCGCTCCTTCAACGCACGGCCTTCCGGCGTCACAAGCACGTTCACGATGCGTTCGTCGGCTGCGCTGCGCACACGCTCGACGTAGCCGAGCGCCTCCAGCCGCTTCAGCAGGGGCGTGACCGTGGCCGGGTCGAGGTCGAGCCGCGCGGCGATGTCCTTCACGGCGATGTCGTCGCGTTCCCACAGCACGAGCATCGCGAGATATTGGGGATAGGTCAGCGACAGCTTGTCGAGCAGCGGCTTGTACGCCTTCGTCATCGCGTGCGAAGTCGAGTAGAGCGCGAAGCAGAGTTGCTCGTCGAGTGTCTGGGGCAGCGGAGGCAGGCGGTCCATGATTCGGGCGGCGCGGCGAACGCGCGAACAATTTGTACGCAAATTATTTTGCGCGCAAAAGATCCGGATGAACAGGGGCGAGCGGGGGCTGCCGGAGGCGGGGGAAGGGCGGGGGCGCCGGGAGGCCACCCGGCGCGGAGAACGGCGGGCCGGCGCCACGCGCCGGCCGGAGAGACTTCAGCGGCCCGACGTGGTGGTCGTCGCACCCGGTTCCTGTACGCCGAAGCAGCCGCGATAGGTCGCGTAGAACGAGCAGTACAGCATCGTGACGATGATGATCGTCACCGGCATCATGATCGTCAGCGCATAGGCGCCGGCGCCGAGCGCCTGCAGCAGCAGCGACAGCGCGAGCGACGTGCCGAGCGCGACGGCGAACCACAGCACGCCGTACACGACGAACGCGCCGCGATTGCGCCAGCAGCTGACGACGCTGAAGAACAGCGCCTTGGCGGGCGGGACGTCATGCCACGCGACCAGCACCGGCGCGAACCAGAACAGCATCGCGACGGGCAGGTAGAGCAGCGTCGCGAAGAACAGCGCGCCGAGCGTGCCTTGCGCGGCGAGCGCTTCCGGCGTCGTGCTGGCTTCGTCCGCCGCGCCCATCATCACGTGGAACAGCGCGCCGCCGTCCACGAACGACGAAGCGGCGAACACGATCACCATCGACGCGACGTAGATCACGCCGAGCACGAGCAGCCGCTGGGTCGCGACGGTGCCGTACGAGCGGAAGCCGTCGACGAGGATCGTCGGCATCACGGGCTTGCCGGCCACCGTGTCGCGGCACGCGGCCATGAAGCCGACCGCGACGCCGGGAATGAATACCAGCGGCAGCGCGGAGCCGATCACGGGCACCATCGATATCAGCGTGATCGCCAGCAGGTACGTGAAGAACAGCGTGATGAACGCGAGCGGGTTCCGGCGGAACAGCCAGACGCCTTGACGGAACCAGACATAGCCCGTTTTGGCGGGCACTTCGATCAGTTGCATGCGGTGTGGATCTCGGGAAGCGCGGGCGTATGCGCGATACGCTCGCGCAGGATGCGTTCGAAATGGCCGGGGTCGTGCGGCTTGAGCATCTCGGCCGCGCGCGGCAGGTAGAAGTCGTACAGGCGCGACACCCAGAAGCGGTACGCGCCCGCGCGCAGCATGTCGCTCCAGTGGCGGCGCTCCTCGGCCGTGAACGGCCGCACGGTCTGGTACGCGCGCAGCAGCGCGTCGGCGCGCGCGACGTCGAGCACGCCGGTCGCGAGGTCGACGCACCAGTCGTTGACCGTGACCGCGACGTCGAACAGCCACTTGTCGCAGCCCGCGAAATAGAAGTCGAAGAAGCCGCCGAGCCGCACGGCGTGGCCGGTGCCGGGCGCCGCGTGCGCGAACAGCACGTTGTCGCGGAACAGGTCGCAATGGCACGGCCCGGCCGGCAGCGCCGCGTAGTCGGCCGACGCGAAGAAGCTGGCCTGGTGCGCGAGTTCGCCTTCCAGCAGCGCGCGCTGCTCATCCGTAACGAACGGCACGATCGCCGGCACGTTTTCCTGCCACCACGGCAGGCTGCGCAGGTTCGGCTGGGTGCGCGGATAGTCGCGGCCGGCGAGGTGCAGGCGCGCGAGCATCTGCCCGACCTCGATGCAGTGCTCGACCCCCGGCGCCAGTTCGGCCGAGCCCTCGAGCTTCGTGACGATCGCGGCCGGCTTGCCGTGCAGCTCGCCGAACAGCGCGCCGTCGTCACGCGGGATCGGATCCGGCACCGGCACGCCGTGGCCGGCCAGATGGCGCATCAGGTCGAGATAGAACGGCAGTTGCTGCGCCGTGAGCTTTTCGAAGATCGTGAGGACGTACTCGCCGCGCGTCGTCGTCAGGAAGAAATTGCTGTTTTCGATACCGGACGGAATGCCGCGGAACGCAAGCACGTCGCCCAGTTCGTAGTGGCGCATCCATTGCGCGAGATCGGAGTCGGAAACAGCAGTGAAAACGGCCATGCGGGATGCGTCAGGTCAGGGTGTCGGCACGCGGGCGGCGTGCGTCGCGACATCGGGTGAAGGGAGGTGGCGCGCGGCGTTCGGGGCCGCGCGCCGCGGAATCAGTAGCGCAGGTTCAGCGACGGCAGGCGCGTGATCGGGATGCCCGCGTCGTGCGGCTTCGGCGACGTGTCGGGCGTCGAGCTCATCTGGTAGCGCGTGCCGAAGTTCGACTTCACGTCGATCTCGACCGGCTTGCCGCGATCGCGGTACTCGGTGACTTCGGTGCCGTTCTTGCTCTTTTCGTGGAAGCTCGGCGTGCGGCGGATGTCGGCGAAGTCGACTTTCGACGTGACTTCGGCGCCCGGCCGGTTGATCTTGCGGAGATCGGGCAGGCCGGCGGCCTCGTTGGCCTCGGCCCGGGCCTGCGCGTCGGCGTCAGGCGTGCCGCCGGCGGCGTAAGCGACGCTGGCGGCGGCAAACGCGGCGGCAGCGGCGACGAGAATGAGCGGCTTCATGATGAGTCTCCAGTGAACCCACCGATTTTAGCAAATACTGCGCCCCATCCGGCCCTCGCGTGCGTAGGGGCAGCCATAAAGGCGACCGGGTTCCGTGGTAATGTCGTCGGATCAGACGAGGTGATGAAAATGAAGAACGATTTGAGCCGCCGGCACCGAGTGCTGACGCCCGAAAGCCCGTCGGTCGAGGCTTTCGACGATCCGATCGCCGCCGTCGCGCGGCTGTCCGCCATTTACGACACGAACACGGGCTTCCTGCGCGACGCATTCGCGCGCTATCGCCGCCACGAATCGATTACCGAGCACGTGCGCGCGTGCTACCCGTTCGTGCGGATCCGCACCGACGTCAACACGCACGTCGATTCGCGCCGCTCGTACGGTTTCGTCGCGGGCCCCGGCGTATTCGAGACGACGGTCACGCGCCCCGATCTCTTCGCGAACTACTATCGCGAGCAACTGCGCCTGCTGGCGAAGAACCACCATGTGAAGATCGAGATCGGCGTGTCGTCGCAGCCGATTCCGATCCATTTCGCATTTCCGGAAGGCATCCATCTCGAGGGCGAGCTCGACCGCGACCGCCTGCTCGCGATGCGCGACATCTTCGACACGCCCGACCTGTCGTATCTCGACGATCGCATCGTCAACGGCACGTTCGAGCCAGCGCCGGGCGAGCCGCATCCGCTCGCGCTGTTCACGGCCGCGCGCGTCGACTTCTCGCTGCACCGGCTGCGCCACTACACGGCGACGTCGCCCACGCATTTCCAGAACTACGTGCTCTACACGAACTACCAGTTCTATATCGACGAGTTCGTGAAGCTGGGCCGCACGGTGATGACGGAGAGCGACGATCCCGAGGTGCGCGCATACCGGAGCCAGTACAGCGCGTTCGTCGAGCCGGGCGATGTCGTCACCTACAACGCGAACCTCGGCAGCGAGCCGGCCGAGGGCAACGCGCCGCCGCGCCTGCCGCAGATGCCCGCGTATCACCTGAAGCGCGCGGACGGCAGCGGGATCACGATGGTCAACATCGGCGTCGGCCCGTCGAACGCGAAGACGATCACCGATCACATCGCGGTGCTGCGTCCGCACGCGTGGGTGATGCTCGGCCACTGCGCGGGGCTGCGCAACACGCAGCGTCTCGGCGACTACGTGCTCGCACACGGCTACGTGCGCGAGGATCACGTGCTCGACGCCGACCTGCCGCTGTGGGTGCCGATTCCGGCGCTCGCTGAAGTGCAGCTCGCGCTCGAACGCGGGGTGGCCGAGGTCACGCAGCTTGATGGCGTCGAACTGAAGCGCGTGATGCGCACGGGCACGGTCGCGAGCGTCGACAACCGCAACTGGGAGCTGCGCGACCATCGCGAACCGGTGCAGCGCCTGTCGCAGAGCCGCGCGATCGCGCTCGACATGGAAAGCGCGACGATCGCCGCGAACGGCTTCCGCTTCCGCGTGCCGTACGGCACGCTGCTGTGCGTGTCGGACAAGCCGCTGCACGGCGAGCTGAAACTGCCGGGCATGGCCGATACGTTCTATCGTGGGCAGGTCGACCAGCATCTGCAGATCGGCGTGAAGGCGATGGAGATCCTGCGCACGAACGGGCTCGACAAGCTGCATAGCCGGAAGTTGCGGAGTTTTGCGGAAGTGGCGTTCCAGTAACGTCGACGGTACCGCGCCGCAGCACCAGCAACGGCAAAGGCCGCACGCGAATGTTGGTTCGCGTGCGGCCTTTTGTTTTTTTGCCAGTGCTTCAGTGCCCGGGCCGAGCGGCCCGGCAATCACGCGCTCAGCACTCACCCTTCTTCGCGTGTCCCGGCGGGCAGTGATAGCCGCGATCGCCGTGGCCGCGATGACGCTGGTAGTCTTCCCACTCGCGGCGTTCCCAGTAGCGGCGGCCGTCCCAGTAGCGGTCGCCATGCCAGCCGACGATCACCGCGGGTGCCGGGGCGACCACGACGGGCGCGGGCGCAACGACGACCGGCGCGGGCGTGCCGATGTTGACGTCGACGTTGACGGCGTGGGCGAGGCCGGACAGCGAAAGGCCGAGGCCGGCGAAGGCAAGGGCGATCAGCGAGCGTTGCATGTTCTTTTCCGTGGTGTCGTTATAAAAGGCCGGCGCGACGCGATGGAAGCGAGGGGGACCGTTCCACCGGGGGAACGCCGCACCGACACATGTAGTGTGCTGGCGCGCGACGGAAAATGCGAGGCGGGGTTGTTACGGAGGATTGCGGCCGGCAGGCGCCGGATGCGGGCGTCGGGCCATGTCATTTGACAATGGCGGCCTGCGTGTGCGGATGATGGCGTGCGCCGCACGGCACCGGCGGCGCGGATTTGACATTCGGCGGCGCGCGGCCACGAAGCGCGATTAATGGCGCGTTACAAAGTGACACGCGGCAGGTGGCGGAATCGCCACGTCTGCCGCGCGGGAGGGGCGCGCCGGCCGTCGGGCCGGCGGTCGTCACGGATGGATCACAGGTAGAACATCCGGTCTTCTTCGGGGCGCGGCGGATGGCCTTCATCGTCCGAACCTTCTTCCTCGCCGCTGTCCTCGTAGAACGCGAGCACCGCGTCGAGCACCTGGTCGGGATCGTCGATCACCTGCATCAGGTCCATGTCTTCCGGATTGATGAGGCCCATCGGAATCAGCTGGTCGCGGAACCACTGCAGCAGCCCCTTCCAGAACTCGCTGCCGACGAGAATGATCGGCACGAGGCGCGACTTCTTCGTCTGGATCAGCGTGAGCACTTCCGACAGTTCGTCGAGCGTGCCGAAGCCGCCCGGCATCACGATCACCGCATCCGAATTCTTCACGAACGTGACCTTGCGCGTGAAGAAATGGCGGAAGCGCAGCGAGATGTCCTGGTAGTGGTTGCCGGCCTGTTCGTGCGGCAACTCGATGTTCAGGCCGACCGACGGCGCCTTGCCGGCGTGCGCGCCCTTGTTCGCCGCTTCCATGATGCCGGGGCCGCCGCCGGAGATCACGGCGAAGCCGGCGTCGGACAGCTTGCGCGCGATCTGCGCGGCGAGCTTGTAGTGCGGCGTATCGGGTTTGAGGCGGGCAGAACCGTAGATGCTGACAGCCGGGCGGATCTCCGACAGGTACTCGGTCGCCTCGATAAACTCTGCCATAATCGTGAACATCTGCCACGATGCGCGCGCCTTCTTGGCCGTCGCGCGTTCTTGATCTGCGAGCGAACGCAGACTCGGAATCACTTTTCTCTTGTTCATAATGCCTGAAGAACGAAATCTGGAAGGTAAGACCCTGCTATTGGTTGACGGTTCGAGCTATCTGTATCGGGCTTACCATGCGATGCCTGATTTGCGTGGCCCTGGCGGGGAGCCGACCGGAGCGCTCTACGGAATCATCAACATGCTGCGCCGTATGCGCAAGGAAGTCAGTGCAGAGTATAGCGCTTGCGTGTTCGATGCAAAGGGCAAGACGTTCCGTGACGACCTTTATGCCGACTATAAGGCAAACCGTCCGTCGATGCCGCCCGACCTCGCATTGCAGGTCGAACCGATCCACGGCGCCGTGCGTGCGCTCGGCTGGCCGCTGCTGATGGTCGAAGGCGTCGAGGCCGACGACGTGATCGGCACGCTCGCGCGCGAAGCCGAGCGGCACGGGATGAACGTGATCGTGTCGACCGGCGACAAGGATCTCGCGCAGCTCGTCACCGATCACGTCACGCTCGTCAACACGATGACCAACGAGACGCTCGACCGCGACGGCGTGATCGCGAAGTTCGGCGTGCCGCCGGAGCGCATCATCGACTACCTCGCACTGATCGGCGACACCGTCGACAACGTGCCGGGCGTCGAGAAGTGCGGGCCGAAGACGGCCGTGAAATGGCTGGCGCAGTACGACAGCCTCGACGGCGTGATCGAGCATGCGGGCGACATCAAGGGCGTGGTCGGCGACAACCTGCGCCGCGCGCTCGACTTCCTGCCGCTCGGCCGCAAGCTCGTGACCGTCGAGACGGCCTGCGATCTCGCGCCGCATCTCGAATCGATCGAAGCGTCGTTGAAGACCGACGGCGAAGCGCGCGACCTGCTGCGCGACATCTTCGCGCGCTACGGCTTCAAGACCTGGCTGCGCGAAGTCGACAGCGCGCCGGCGGAAGGCGGCGGCGCCGACGCGCCGGAAGGCGAGCCGGCGCCGGTGGTGGCGGCCGACATCGTGCGCGAATACGACACGATCCAGACGTGGGAGCAATTCGACGCGTGGTTCGCGAAGATCGACGCGGCCGAGCTCACCGCATTCGACACCGAGACGACCGCGCTCGATCCGATGCTCGCGCGGCTCGTGGGCCTGTCGTTCTCGGTCGAGCCGGGCAAGGCGGCGTATCTGCCGGTTGCGCATCGCGGCCCCGACATGCCCGAACAGCTTCCGCTCGACGAAGTGCTCGCGCGCCTGAAGCCGTGGCTCGAATCGGCCGATCGCAAGAAGGTCGGCCAGCACCTGAAGTACGACGCGCAGGTGCTCGCGAACTACGACATCGCGCTGAACGGCATCGAGCACGACACGCTGCTCGAATCGTACGTGGTCGAATCGCATCGCACGCACGACATGGACAGCCTTGCGCTGCGTCATCTCGGTGTCAAGACGATCAAGTACGAAGACGTGGCCGGCAAGGGCGCGAAGCAGATCGGCTTCGACGAAGTCGCGCTCACGCAGGCCGCCGAATACGCGGCCGAAGATGCGGACATCACGCTGCAACTGCATCACGCGCTGTATCCGCAGGTCGCGCGCGAACCGGGCCTCTTGCACGTGTACCGCGAGATCGAGATGCCCGTGTCGCTCGTGCTGCGCAAGATGGAGCGCACGGGCGTGCTGATCGACGATGCGCTGCTGCAGGCGCAGAGCACCGAAATCGCGACGCGCCTGATCGAGCTCGAAGGGCAGGCGTACGAACTGGCCGGGGGCGAATTCAATCTCGGCTCGCCGAAGCAGATCGGGCAGATCTTCTTCGACAAGCTGCAGTTGCCGGTCGTGAAAAAGACGCCGAGCGGCGCACCGTCGACCGACGAAGAAGTGCTGCAGAAGCTGGCCGAAGACTACCCGCTGCCGAAGCTGCTGCTCGAGCATCGCGGGCTGTCGAAGCTGAAGTCGACCTATACCGACAAGCTGCCGCGCATGGTGAACCCGTCAACGGGCCGCGTGCACACGAACTACGCGCAGGCCGTCGCGGTCACGGGCCGCCTGGCATCGAACGATCCGAATCTTCAGAACATTCCGGTGCGCACGGCCGAAGGCCGGCGGATCCGCGAGGCGTTCATCGCCTCGCCGGGCCACCGGATCGTGTCGGCCGATTATTCGCAGATCGAACTGCGGATCATGGCGCACATCTCGGGCGACGCGTCGCTGCTGCGCGCGTTCTCGCAGGGCGAGGACATCCACCGCGCGACGGCCGCCGAGGTGTTCGGCGTGACGCCGCTGGAGGTCAATTCCGACCAGCGCCGGATTGCGAAGGTGATCAACTTCGGGCTCATCTACGGGATGAGCGCGTTCGGGCTCGCGTCGAACCTCGGCATCACGCGCGATGCGGCGAAGCTCTACATCGACCGCTATTTCGCCCGCTACCCGGGTGTCGCGCAGTACATGGAAGACACACGCTCGGTTGCGAAGGAGAAGGGCTACGTCGAAACCGTTTTCGGCCGCCGCCTGTGGCTGCCCGAGATCAACGGCGGCAACGGCCCGCGCCGCCAGGCGGCGGAGCGCGCGGCCATCAATGCGCCGATGCAGGGCACGGCGGCCGACCTGATCAAGCTGTCGATGATCGCGGTGGACGACTGGCTCACGCGCGACAAGCTCGCGTCGCGGATGATCATGCAGGTGCACGATGAACTGGTGCTCGAGGTGCCCGACGGCGAGCTGTCGCTGGTGCGCGAGAAACTGCCCGAAATGATGTGCGGCGTGGCGAAGCTGAAGGTGCCGCTGGTGGCCGAAGTGGGCGCCGGCGCGAACTGGGAAGAGGCACACTGACGCACCGTTGCGCGGTTCCCGATTCCTGCGGCATATTGTTGCAGGGATGCTGAATATCGAGATGGTTTGCTTGTGGTCAACGCGCAAGCTCCCGGACAATGCATGTCATTGACACGGGGGCATGCGCGCCCCGCGTTCCGGGTTGGGCGCATCGAAGTGCTTCGAACTGCACATCGATGATGTCCGAACCGGTTAATCCACCGGGTCGCGCGAATGCATCGCGTTCGCATCGTCCGGCGGCAGCAGTTTCGAATCGCAAAGGGGGAACAGATGCATCGGATCATCATCGTAGGTGGAGGCGCGGGCGGCCTGGAACTGGCGACGCGGCTCGGCGACCGTTACGGCGCGCGCGGCAATCGTTCGGCGCGTGCGCTTGTCACGCTCGTCGACCGCAATCCGACCCACATCTGGAAACCGCTGCTGCACGAGGTCGCGGCCGGCAGCATGGACCCGTTCACGCAGGAGCTCGAATATGCGGCGCAGGCGCGCTGGCATGGCTTCGAGTTCCAGCAGGGCGGGTTGACCGGGCTCGACCGCGCGGCGAAGCGCATCACGCTGTCACCCGTCAACGACAGCGACGGCGAGGAGTTGTTGCCGGCGCGCGAGCTGGAATATGACACGCTCGTGATCGCGATCGGCAGTACGACTCACTTCTTTGGCGTGCAGGGCGCGGCGGAAAACGCGATCGCGCTCGATACCGTTGGCGAGGCCGAGCGCTTCCGCAAGCGGCTGATCGCCGCGTGCATGCGCGCCGAGCATCAGGCGCCGGCGCCGACCGCGCCGGGTGAAGCGGCCGAGCCGCGCATCCAGGTCGCGATCGTCGGTGGCGGCGCGACCGGCGTCGAGCTGTCCGCCGAGCTGCGCAACACCGCGCAGGTGTTGTCGGCCTACGGGCTGCACAAGCTCGACCCGCGGCACGACGTCGGCATCGTGCTGATCGAATCGGGGCCGCGGATCCTCCCGGCGTTGCCGGAGCGCGTGTCGTCGGCGACGGCCGAACTGCTCGAAAAGATCGGCGTGCGGCTGATGCTCGCCGAGCGCGTCACCGAGGTGGCGCCCGGGGCCGTCCATACGGCGAGCGGCAAGACAATACGTGCCGACCTGACGGTCTGGGCCGCGGGCATCAAGGCGCCGGCCGTGCTCGCCAATCTCGATGGCCTCCAGGTCAACAAGCTCGGCCAGCTCGACGTGCGTCGCACGCTGCAGACCTTCACCGACGACAACGTGTTCGCGCTCGGCGATTGTGCGGCATGCGCATGGCCCGGCAACGAGCGCAACGTGCCGCCGCGTGCGCAGGCTGCGCACCAGCAGGCGAGTTTCCTGCTGAAGGCAATCGGCTGCCGGCTCGACGGGCGCCCGCTGCCCGAATTCACCTATCGCGACCTGGGTTCGCTCGTGTCGCTCGGCCATTTCAGCGCGGTCGGCAACCTGATGGGCGGGCTGATCGGCGGCAACATGCTGATCGAGGGGCTGTTCGCGCGCTTCATGTACATGTCGCTGTACCGGATGCATATCGCCGCGCTGCACGGCTATCCGCGCATGATGCTCGACACGGTCGCGCACTGGTTGCGGCGTACGACGCTGCCGCGCGTCAAGCTGCACTGAGCGCGCGTTCGCGCATGAGGCGGGCGGGGAGCGCGCAGGTCGTGCGTGGTCGCCGCCCGTTGTTCTTTGCGGCCAGCCGGGCTGTCGTACCTGCCTGTGGCGGGCAACATCGACCGCGCGTTTTTCGTTTCAATCGGCAAGCATCCGATCGCGCAACGGCGATCGGCATGCGGCCTGTTGCATCGCGATTCGACGGGTCGCCCGCGGTGTTTGGCGCGACGATCGACATGGCGAATCAACGCGCCGTAATCGAGTCTTACATATCCGACAGTTGACGCGACAACGGATTATTGGGCATCTTGTCCGGGTTTCCGTTCGCGGCGGGGTGCCAACCGCCGCGACATCCGCGCCGTGCGCCGGTGCGATGCCCCGTCATGCCGTGTCCGTGATCGTGGCGGCGGCCCCCAATCGAGGAGTGCATTCATGTTGAAACCCGAAGTCGACAGCCTGGTTCCCCACGTTCCGTTCTCGCGCCGCAAGTTCATGCAGGCCGCGCTGGGCAGTGCCTTCGCGGCGGCCGTGCTGCCCGTGTCGGCGCAGACGGTCACGACCGACAGCGAAGGGCTGGACGTCGACACCGTCGAGATCCGCTCGGGCGACGCGAGCGTGCCCGCGTATCGCGCGCAGCCGAAGGACAAGACGAACCTGCCGGTCGTCATCGTGATCCACGAGATCTTCGGCGTGCACGCGCACATCGCCGATGTCTGCCGCCGCTTCGCGAAGCTCGGCTATCTCGCGATCGCGCCGGACCTGTTCGCGCGGCAGGGCAATGCGGAGAAGTATCCGACGATCAAGGATCTGGTCGAGCACATCGTCAGCAAGGTGCCGGACCGGCAGGTGACCGAGGATCTCGATGCGACCGTCGCGTGGGCCGGCAAGAACGGCGGCGACCTGTCGCGTCTCGGCGTGGTCGGGTTCTGCTGGGGCGGCCGCCAGAGCTGGCTGTATGCGGAGCACAACCCGCACGTGCGTGCGGCCGTTGCATGGTACGGGTTCGTCGAAGGCAAGACCGACGAGATGACGCCGTTCAACCCGGTCGATCATGCATCGTTGCTGAAGGTGCCCGTGCTCGGGCTGTATGGCGAGAAGGATGCGAACATCACGCAGGCGTCGCTCGCCGACATGCGCAAGGCAATCCAGACGAGCGATTCGAAGCTCGCGCGCGAATCGGAGATCGTCGTGTACCCGGATGCCGGTCACGCGTTCTTTGCCGATTACCGGCCGAGCTATGTGAAGGCCGACGCGGAGGAGAGCTGGAAGCGCGCGATCGCGTGGCTCCGCAAGTACGGCGTGATGTAAACGGCAAGCGGCGGCATGGGCCGCCGCTTCTTTTGCGACTGCGCCGCGCCGGCGCTTACGGTGTCGGGCCGGTTGCGACCGGCCGCGACGGGTCCGCGCTCCACTCGCTCCACGAGCCCGGATACAGCGATGCGCCGTGCAGGCCTGCAACTTCCAGCGCCAGTGCGTTGTGGCATGCGGTGACACCGGAGCCGCATTGCAGGATCACGCGATTCGGTTCGGTGCCCGCCAGCACGGCGGAAAACGCTTCGCGCAGTTCATGGCCGGTCTTGAAGCGGCCGTCGGCGGTCAGGTTGTCCTTGAAGAAGCGGTTGCGCGCGCCGGGAATGTGACCGCCCACGCGATCGATCGTTTCGTTTTCGCCGCGGTAGCGATCGGGTGCGCGCGCATCGATCACGACACGCGTGGGTGCGTTCACGTTGGCGAGCACGGCTGCCGCGTCGACCGTCGATTCGAGCGGCGCGGCCGCACGGAAATCGCCGGCTGCCGGGTGCGGTACGTCGGCCGTCAGCGGCTGGCCGGCCGCTTCCCAGGCCTGCAGGCCGCCGTCGAGCACGGCAACCGAATCGTGCCCAAGCCAGCGCAGCAGCCACCACAGGCGCGCCGCATAGGCGCCGCCTTGTGCGTCGTACGCGACGACCTGCTGGCCTTGCTTGAGGCCGCGGCTCGCGAGCAGCGTGGCGAGTGCGTCGCGGGTCGGCAGCGGATGGCGGCCGTTGGTGCCCGTCTTGCGGCCCGACAGGTCGCGGTCGAGATGGAGATACTGGGCGCCGGGGAGATGGCCGGCCGCATAGGCGGCCTCACCGGCGGCGGGATCGACGAGATCGAAGCGGCAGTCGAACAGCGCGACGCTGCCGGGCGCCGCCGCCAGGCGCTCGGCGAGATTGGCGGCGGAGATGAGCGTGGTGTAGTGAGTGTGTGGCATGACGGCTCCCTGGAGTGCGAATGGCCTGACATTCCAAGTCTAAACAAAAAAAGACGGGCCGAAGCCCGTCTTTTCGTCTGCCGGATACCGTGCAGCGTCAAAGCGCCGCACCGGTTATCAGATGTCGCCGAGGTGGCGGCGCAGGAACTCGTGGAAGTGCTGCATGCCGTCTTCCATCGGGCTCTGGTACGGGCCGACCTGCGACTCGCCGCGTGCCATCAGTGCGCGGCGGCCTGCGTCCATCCGCATCGCGATCTCGTCGTCCTCGACGGCCGTTTCCATGTAGGCGGCGCGTTCGGCCTCGACGAATTCGCGTTCGAACAGCGCGATTTCCTCGGGGTAATAGAACTCGACGATGTTGGTCGTCTTTTGCGGGCCTTGCGGAATCAGCCACGACACGACGAGCACGTGCGGATACCACTCGATCATCAGGCCCGGGTAGTAGACCATCCAGATCGCGCCGAACTCCGGCGGCACGCCGTTGCGGAACTTCAGCACCTGCTCGTGCCATTTCTGGTAAGTCGCGCTGCCCGGTTTCGCGAGCGCGTTGTGCACGCCGACCGTCTGCACGCTGTACCAGTCGCCGAACTCCCACTTGAGGTCGTCGCACGACACGAAGCTGCCGAGGCCCGGGTGGAACGGGACGACGTGGTAATCCTCGAGATAGACCTCGATGAACGTCTTCCAGTTGTAATCGCACTCGTGCACTTCGACGTGATCGAAGAGGTACTCGGAGAAGTCGAAGTGATGCTTCGTGCCGAGGTTGGCGAGGTCGCGCGCGACATTCCGGCCCTCGGCCTCGAACAGCAGCCCCTGCCAGTTCTGCAGCGGGCTCTTGCCGAGGTTCAGGCACGGCTTGTCGGGGAAGTGCGGCGCGCCGAGCAACTGGCCTTCCAGATCGTAGGTCCAGCGGTGCAGCGGGCACACGATGTTCTGCGTGTGGCCGCGCCCGTTGAGCATGATCGCCTGCCGGTGGCGGCACACGTTCGACAGCAGTTCGATCTGGTTCGCCTGGTTGCGAACCAGCACGCGGCCTTCCTGCTCGGACGGCAGCGCAAAATAATCCCCCGCCTCGGGCACCATCAACTCGTGCCCGACGTAACGAGGTCCTTTCTTGAAGAGGGTTTCGATCTCGCGCTCGAGTAGCGCCTCATCGAAGTATGCAGTGACTGGAAGCTGGCTGTGAGCCGACTTCAACTGAAGCGCATCGCTCAGATTGGACATTCCCACTCCCGGTGTTAGCGTGAAAGCAGTGAACAACCCAACCATCGAAAAATCGATTTAGGGAAACGGGGAATTATACCCGGTTCGCCTCGCAAGGCTAGGATTAAGTGCCTGATTTGTGTCAATTTTTTGTCGGGCGACAATCGGAAGGCGCACAATGTGTGTCGAAGGTGGGGCCGGAATATGTACCCGGGTGCCACGACGGCAGGTCGGAAAATTCTCTTTTGCCGTAGAATGTCCGACTTGTTTTGAAATTTGACACCCTCGTCCATGGCGAAAACCGCATCCCCAGGCGCCACGCCGCCCGGCAATGGTACCGAACCGTTGCCGGACAATTACGAAACGGCGCTCGCGGAACTCGAGACGCTGGTTGCCCGGATGGAAGGCGGCGCGTTGAGCCTCGAGGATTCACTGACGGCGTATCGCCGCGGTGCGACCCTTGTTGCGTTTTGCCAACAGCAGCTCGAGAAAGTGGAGCAGCAGGTTCGCGTGCTCGACGGCGCGACGCTGAAGCCGCTTTCGTCCGGAACGGCCGCCACGGACGGCGAAGACGACGATCTATGACATTCGAACAATGGATGCGGTCCGTGCTTGACCGTGTCGAGGACGCACTCGGCCACTATTTGCCCGCTGAAACCGCGGTGCCGGAGAAACTCCACGAGGCGATGCGCTATGCGGTCCTCGGCGGCGGCAAACGCGTTCGCCCGCTGCTGTGCCATGCAGCAGGCGAACTGACCGGCGCGACCGAAGCGGCCCGCAATGCGGCGGCGGCGGCACTGGAGATGATCCACGTCTACTCGCTCGTGCACGACGACATGCCGTGCATGGACGACGACGCGCTGCGTCGCGGCAAGCCGACCGTGCACGTGCAGTACGACGAGCCGACGGCACTGCTCGTCGGTGACGCGCTGCAGTCGCAGGCGTTCGTCGCGCTGACCGACGCCGCCGCGCTGTCGCCGGTGCAGCAGGCCGCGCTCGTGCGCGAGCTGGCGCTCGCAAGCGGCTCGATCGGCATGGCCGGCGGGCAGGCGATCGACCTGGCGAGCGTCGGCCTCAAGCTGACGCTCGAGCAGCTCGAGACGATGCACCGGAAGAAGACGGGCGCACTGCTGCGCGCGGCCGTGCGGATGGGCGCGCTGGCCGGCGAGACGCCGTCCGCGGAAACGATGGCTGCGCTCGACGTATACGCGGGGGCCGTGGGTCTGGCCTTCCAGGTCGTCGACGACATTCTCGACGTCACGACCGATTCGGCGACGCTCGGCAAGACGGCCGGCAAGGATGCGGCGAATGACAAGCCGACCTATGTATCGATCCTCGGCCTCGACGCGTCGCGCGAGCTCGCAGCACAACTGCGCGCCGAAGCGCACGACGCGCTGAAACCGTTCGGCGCGCGCGCACAGCGTCTGGCCGAACTTGCCGACCTGGTAGTGAACCGGGTCAGCTGACGCGAAAGCCCGCCGCCGCGCACATGCTACGGTGCGTGCATCAGAATGCGGGCGCGTTTGATTTCCTACAATGGAACGACGATGTACGACTTGCTGAAAACCATCGACGACCCGGCGGATTTGCGCCGCCTCGATCGTCGCCAACTTCAACCGCTCGCGGATGAACTGCGCGCGTTCGTGCTCGACAGCGTGTCGAAGACGGGCGGCCATTTGTCGTCCAACCTCGGGACGGTCGAGCTGACGATCGCGTTGCACTACGTGTTCAACACGCCGAACGATCGGATCGTCTGGGACGTGGGCCACCAGACCTACCCGCACAAGATCCTGACGGGCCGCCGCGACCAGATGCATTCGCTGCGCCAGCAGGACGGCATCTCGGGCTTCC
This sequence comes from Burkholderia sp. Tr-20390, assembly GCF_017104595.1. Taxonomy (NCBI): domain Bacteria; kingdom Pseudomonadati; phylum Pseudomonadota; class Betaproteobacteria; order Burkholderiales; family Burkholderiaceae; genus Burkholderia; species Burkholderia sp. Tr-20390. The sequence goes on from NZ_JAAGPC010000056.1 coordinate 25,061, forward strand.
CGCGCCGCAGCGAGTCCGAATACGACACGTTCGGCACCGCGCACTCGAGCACGTCGATCTCGGCCGCGCTCGGCATGGCGATCGGCAGCCAGCTGAACGGCGACGACCGCTTCTCGATCGCCGTGATCGGCGACGGCGCGATGACGGCCGGCATGGCGTTCGAGGCGATGAACAACGCGGGCGTGTCGGAAGATGCGAAAGTGCTCGTGATCCTGAACGACAACGACATGTCGATCTCGCCGCCGGTCGGCGCGCTGAATCGCCATCTCGCACGCCTGATGTCGGGCCGCTTCTATGCGGCTGCGCGCGCAGGCGTCGAGCGCGTGCTGAGCGTTGCGCCGCCGGTGCTCGAACTCGCCCGCAAGCTCGAAGAGCACGCGAAGGGCATGGTCGTGCCGGCTACCCTGTTCGAAGAGTTCGGCTTCAACTACATCGGCCCGATCGACGGTCACGATCTCGATTCGCTGATCCCGACGCTGCAGAACATCCGCGAACTGCGCGGCCCGCAGTTCCTGCACGTGGTGACGAAGAAAGGCCAGGGCTACAAGCTCGCCGAAGCCGATCCCGTGCTCTACCACGGCCCCGGCAAGTTCAACCCGGCCGAAGGCATCAAGCCGTCGACCACGCCCGCGAAGAAGACGTACACGCAGGTGTTCGGCGAGTGGCTGTGCGACGAAGCCGAGCGCGATACGCGCGTCGTCGGCATCACGCCCGCGATGCGCGAAGGCTCGGGCATGGTCGAGTTCGAGAAGCGCTTCAAGGATCGCTACTACGACGTCGGCATTGCCGAGCAGCACGCGGTGACGTTCGCGGGCGGCATGGCAACCGAAGGCCTCAAGCCGGTCGTCGCGATCTACTCGACGTTCCTGCAGCGTGCATACGACCAGCTGATCCACGACGTCGCGCTGCAGAACCTGCCGGTCGTGTTCGCGATCGACCGCGCGGGCCTCGTCGGAGCGGACGGTGCGACGCACGCGGGCGCGTACGATCTCGCGTTCATGCGCTGCATCCCGAACATGACGATCATGGCTGCGTCCGACGAGAACGAATGCCGCCAGATGCTGCACACGGCGCTGCAGCAGCCGAACCCGACCGCAGTGCGCTATCCGCGCGGCGCGGGCACGGGCGTGCCGACGGTGAAGGAATTCACCGAGATCCCGCTCGGCAAGGGTGAAGTGCGTCGCCAGACGTCGCAGCCGGAAGGCAAGCGCGTCGCGATCCTCGCGTTCGGCACGATGGTCGCGCCGTCGCTCGCCGCGGCCGAGGAGCTCGACGCAACCGTCGCGAACATGCGCTTCGTGAAGCCGATCGATGCGGCGCTCGTGCGCGAACTCGCCGAGACGCATGACTACCTCGTCACGGTCGAGGAAGGCTGCGTGATGGGTGGCGCGGGCTCGGCCTGCGTGGAAGCCCTGATGGAGAGTGGGGTTATCCGACCCGTACTACAATTGGGCCTCCCTGACCTGTTCATCGATCACGGCGACCCCGCGAAGCTGCTGTCGCAATGCGGCCTCGACGGCGCGGGTATCGCGAAATCGATTCGCGAACGCTTTCTGAATCCGGCGGCCGACGTCGCCGGTCAGGCGAAGCGCGTCGCATAAGCTGGCGCCGCCCGCGGGCGGTGTCGGTGCGACTGGCGCAACCGGTCTTCATTGATGCGGAAAACATGGGCCTGCGGGCCCATGTTGCTTTTCCGGCTGCCGCATGACGCGGCGTGCGCGTCGTCGAACGCGCGGCTTACAAGGATTGAACAAGATGAACCAGATGAATCCCGCCTTCGTGATGCCCGACGTGCAGAGCACGGTGGATACCCGCCAGATTCCGATTCAGCGTGTGGGCGTGAAGGCGGTCCGGCATCCGTTGACGGTGTGCACCGAAAGCGGCGACGTGCAGCCGACCGTCGGTGTCTGGAACCTCGATGTCCGCCTGCCGGCCGACCAGAAGGGCACGCACATGTCGCGCTTCGTCGCGCTGCTCGAAGAGAACCGTGCACCGCTGACGGTCGAGCGTTTTCGCGCGATGCTCGCATCGATGCTCGAGAAGCTGGAAGCCGAAGCCGGTCGCATCGAAGTCACGTTCCCGTACTTCGTGAACAAGACGGCGCCGGTGTCGGGCGTGCAGAGCCTGCTCGACTATGAGGTGACGCTCGCGGGCGAAAGCCGCAACGGCGATACGCGCCTGTTCCTGAAGGTGCTCGTGCCCGTGACGAGCCTGTGCCCGTGCTCGAAGAAGATCTCGCAGTACGGCGCGCACAACCAGCGTTCGCACGTGACGATCGACGCGGAGCTCGCGGCCGACCTGCCGGTCGAGGCGCTGATCCGCATCGCCGAGGAAGAGGCATCGTGCGAGCTGTGGGGCCTGCTGAAGCGTCCGGACGAGAAGTTCGTCACCGAGCGCGCGTACGAGAACCCGAAGTTCGTCGAGGATCTCGTGCGTGACGTCGCGCAGCGTCTCGATGCGGACGAGCGTGTGGTGGCATACGTGCTCGAAGCCGAGAACTTCGAGTCGATCCACAATCACAGCGCGTATGCGCTGATAGAACGCGACAAGCGACTGGCTGCATAACGCCGCGGCGTTTTGTCGCGTCGATGAAGAAAGGCCGCTCAAAATTGAGCGGCCTTTCTGTTTGCCGGTGCGGCGTTGCGTCGCGTGCGCGGCGCGGCTCAGCGCGCGAGCGACGCGAGATCCCAGCGCGGCTTCACCGTGAATGCGTAGTCGGCATTCGCCTGCTCGGGCCAGCGGCCAAGCCGCAACGCGCCTGCCAGCGCGATCATCGCGCCGTTGTCGGTGCAGAGCGCGAGATCGGGATAGTGCACGTCGAAGCCGCGCTTGGCTGCCGCGGCCGACAGCGCGGCGCGAAGCTGGCGGTTCGCGCCGACCCCACCCGCGACCACGAGGCGCTTGAGCTTTGTCTTCTTCAGCGCGGCGAGCGACTTGGCGACGAGCACGTCGACGGCCGCGTCGACGAAGCCGCGAGCAAGGTCGGCCTTCGCGCGTTCGAGTGCTTCACCTTCGAGCTTCGCCGCTTCGAACTTCTTCATCTGCGTGAGTACGGCCGTCTTCAGGCCGCTGAAGCTGAAGTCGAGGTCGCCCGAATGCAGCATCGGGCGCGGCAGCACGACCGCACCCGGCGTGCCGGTTTCGGCGAGCTTCGACACTTCCGGGCCGCCCGGGTAGCCAAGGCCGATCAGCTTGGCCGTCTTGTCGAATGCTTCGCCGGCCGCGTCGTCGAGCGTTTCGCCGAGCGTCTCGTACACGCCGACGTCGGTCACGCGCATCAGTTGCGTGTGGCCGCCGGACACCAGCAGCGCGACGAACGGGAACGGCGGCGGCTGGTCGACGAGCAGCGGCGACAGCAGGTGGCCTTCGAGGTGGTGGATGCCGACGGTCGGCTTGTTCCAGGCGAGCGCGAGCGCATTCGCGATGCTCGCGCCGACCAGCAGCGCGCCGGCGAGGCCGGGGCCCTGCGTGAACGCGATCGCGTCGATGTCGTCGCGGCGCGTGCCGCTTTGCGCCATCACTTCCTCGAGCAGCGGCAGCGCGCGCCGGATGTGGTCGCGCGATGCGAGCTCGGGCACGACGCCGCCGTATTCGCGGTGCATGGCGATCTGCGAGTGGAGCGCGTGCGCGAGCAGGCCGCGCTGCGTGTCGTAGAGCGCGAGGCCGGTTTCGTCACAGGAGCTTTCGATGCCGAGAACGAGCATGGGTACGGGCAGGGCACGCCGTATCGGGCGCGCCGCAGGAAGGTCAACGTAACCGGAAAGTATAGCAGGCGAGGGCCTGCCCCCGCTGGCAGCGGCCCGGGCCGGATGCCGGGCAGGTACAATCCGCGCCATGGAAACTTATGACATCGCCGTGATCGGCGCGGGCGCCGCCGGAATGATGAGCGCCGCGGTGGCCGGGCAACTCGGCCGCCGCGTCGTGCTGATCGATCACGCGCCGCGGCTCGCCGAGAAGATCCGCATCTCGGGCGGCGGCCGCTGCAACTTCACGAACCTGTACGCCGGCCCCGACAACTATCTGTCGTCGAATCCGCATTTTGCGCGCTCGGCGCTGGCGCGCTATACGCCGCGCGACTTCCTCGGGCTGCTCAAGCGCCATCACGTGACCTGGCACGAAAAGCACAAGGGCCAGCTCTTTTGCGACCACGGCAGCGACGCGATCATCGACGTGCTGAAGCACGAGTGCGACGCGGGCGGTATCGCGTGGCGCCGGCCCGTCGTCGTCGACGCGGTGCGCCACGCGCCGTCCGATGGCTTCACGCTCGACACGCAGCAGGCGGGGACGATCGGTGTGCGCGCACTGATCATCGCGACCGGCGGCCTCTCGATCCCGAAGATCGGCGCGACCGACTTCGGTTACCGGATCGCCAAGCAGTTCGGTCACAAGCTCATCGACACGCGGCCCGCGCTCGTGCCGTTGACGTTCGCGCAGCAGGACTGGGAGCCGTTCGCGGCGTTGTCCGGCGTATCGCTCGAGGTGCGCGTGTCGACCGGCGACAAGAAGCGCGGCGGCGAATTCGTCGAGGACCTGTTGCTGACCCACCGCGGCCTGTCCGGGCCCGGGATCCTGCAGATCTCGAGTTACTGGCAGCCCGGCGACCCGATTCGCGTCGATCTGTTGCCGCAGCGCGACACGGTGGCCGACCTGCTCGACGCGAAGCGCACGTCAAAGCGCCAGATCGGTTCGCTGCTCGCCGACTGGGTGCCGTCGCGCCTCGCGCATGCGTGGCTCGACACACATCGCGTCGCGGCCGACGCGCGGCTCGCGGACCTGCCCGACAAGACGCTGCGCCAGATCGGCGACGCGCTGTCCGGCTGGACGCTGACGCCGAACGGCACCGAGGGCTACAAGAAGGCCGAAGTGACGAAGGGCGGGGTCGATACGCGCGACCTGTCGTCGACGACGATGATGAGCGCACGCGTACCGGGGCTGTTCTTCGTCGGCGAGGCGGTGGACGTGACGGGCTGGCTCGGCGGCTACAACTTCCAGTGGGCGTGGGCGTCCGGCACGGCGGCCGGACAGGCCGCGGCGGAGTATGCGCGCGGCGCCTGACGGGGCTGGGCCGACGCCGTTTTGGCGGGGCCGGGCCCCGTGCCTTTAGGCAATCGCTCTGCTATACTCGGTAGTCTTTCCCTGCAAACCTTTATTCGTGTCGGATCATGACGATCATTCGCGTTAAAGAGAACGAGCCGTTCGAAGTTGCAATGCGTCGCTTCAAGCGTACGATCGAGAAGAATGGTCTGTTGACCGAGCTTCGTGCGCGCGAGTTTTACGAGAAGCCGACCGCGGAGCGCAAGCGCAAGAAGGCTGCTGCAGTGAAGCGTCATTACAAGCGCATCCGCAGCCAGACACTGCCGAAGAAGCTGTACTGAACGATTGGGCGCCGCGCGGTTCGCTGAGCGGCGCACCGGCGACTCCGTGCGATCAGGTGATCGCGAAAGATCGAGCATGATCGTGCGACCGATCGGGCGAGCCGCCGATGCCGGATTCGAGCAACCCGCTTGAGACATTGTCCCAAGCGGGTTTTTGTGTTGACGCCCTTTGGCGGGCGTCGGATTCACGTTTCCTTCCCGGGTGAAAGATGAGTTTGAAAGAGCAGATCAGCGAAGACATGAAGGCCGCGATGCGCGCGAAGGACAGCGAGCGCCTGGCAACGATTCGCCTGCTGATGGCCGCGATCAAGCAGCGCGAAGTCGACGATCAGATCACCCTCGACGATGCGGGCATCACGGCCGTGATCGACAAGATGATCAAGCAGCGCAAGGATTCGATCAGCCAGTTCCAGGCCGCCAGCCGTGACGACCTCGTCGCGAAGGAGCAGGCCGAACTGGTCGTGCTGAGCGGCTACATGCCCGAGCAGCTGTCGGAGGCCGAGGTGGCCGCCGAAGTCCAGGCCGCGGTCGCGCAGACGGGCGCCGCCGGCCCGCAGGACATGGGCAAGGTGATGGGCGTGCTGAAGGGCAAGCTCGCCGGCCGCGCCGACATGACGGCCATTTCCGCGCTGGTCAAGGCCGCGCTCACGAAGTAACACCTGTTTCCCCGGCGCGCGGTGCGTGCGCCGGGGTGTCGTATTGTCTTTTTTCGCTCGATCCCACGGTGATTCCGCATTCGTTCCTGCAGGACTTGCTGAACCGCGTCGATATCGTCGACGTGGTGGGCAAGTACGTGCAGCTCAAGAAGGGCGGCGCCAATTTCATGGGGCTGTGCCCGTTCCATAACGAGAAGAGCCCGTCGTTTACCGTTAGTCCAACCAAGCAGTTCTATCACTGCTTCGGTTGCGGGGCGCACGGCACCGCGATCGGCTTCCTGATGGAACACGCGGGGCTCACGTTCCCGGAGGCCGTGCAGGATCTCGCGCAGTCCGTCGGGCTGACCGTGCCGCACGAGCCGTCGATGCGTGGCGGCGGTGGGGGCGGCGGCGGTGGCGGTGACTATCCGGCGCCGGTGTCGAAATCGGTCGCGACTGCGTTGTCCGATGCGATGACCGCCGCGTGCGACTACTACCGCAAGCAGTTGCGCGGCGCGACCGTCGCGATCCAGTACCTGAAGAACCGGGGCCTGACCGGCGAGATTGCTGCGCGCTTCGGGCTCGGTTATGCGCCGGACGGCTGGCAGAACCTCGAGGCCGCGTTCCCGGATTATCGCGACGAGTCGCTCGTCGAGTCGGGGCTCGTGATCGTCAGCGAGAAGACCGATGCGCAGGGCGTCGCGCGCCGCTACGACCGGTTCCGCGAGCGGATCATGTTCCCGATCCGCAATGTGAAGGGCCAGGTGATCGGCTTCGGCGGGCGCGTGCTCGGCAGCGGCGAGCCGAAGTACCTGAACTCGCCTGAAACCCCGCTGTTCAACAAGGGCAGCGAGCTGTACGGCCTGTTCGAGGCGCGGCTCGCGATTCGCGAGCGCAAGTACGTGCTGGTCGTCGAAGGCTACATGGACGTCGTCGCGCTCGCCCAGCTCGGGTTCCCGAACGCGGTCGCGACGCTCGGTACCGCGTGCACGCCGATTCACGTGCAGAAGCTGCTGCGCCAGACCGATACGGTCATTTTCAGCTTCGACGGCGATTCGGCCGGGCGGCGAGCGGCCCGGCGAGCGCTCGAGGCCTGCCTGCCGCATGCGGGGGACAACCGCACGATCCGGTTCCTTTTTCTACCGGCCGAGCACGATCCGGACAGCTATGTGCGCGAGTTCGGCGAGGCGGCGTTCTCCGAGCAGGTCGAGCGCGCGATGCCGTTGTCGCAATTTTTGCTGAACGAAGCAATTTCCGGCAAGGCGCTCGATCAGCCGGAAGGCCGCGCGAAGGCGCTGTTCGATGCGAAGCCGTTGTTGCAGGCGCTGCCCGCGAACGCGTTGCGCGCGCAGATCATGCACATGTTCGCCGACCGCCTTGATATCCCGTTCGAAGAGGTCGCGGCGCTCTCCGACGTCGATACGCGGATCGCGGCACCGCCGCGCCAGGCGCCCCCGCGCAGCGAGCGGCGCCGCGTGACGGACAGTGAAAAGCGTGCATTGCGCACGCTGGTGATGCATCCGCGCATCGCGTCGCAGCTCGACGATGAGCAGTTGGCGACCCTGCGCGCATTGCCGCGCATCGGCGAGCTGTTCGCGGAAGTCGTCGATCACGCGCGCGCGCTGGGCGAAGGCGCGGAGTTCCGGCTGCTGTCGGATGTCCTGCGGACGTCCTCGAATGGAGCGACTTACGAGGAAATCTTCCGCGAAATTCTGGACTATGATGAAAACGTCCGCGACTTGCTGTTACAGAATCCGGAAGACGAGACGGTGCCCGAGCGGCAGCGTGAACAGGAACGGATCGCGGGGGAGGAACTGCAGGCGGCGGTGCTCAAGATGCGTTACGACGCTTGCTGCGACCGGCTTGACAGGCTGGCGCGGCAATCTACCTTCACACCCGAGGAATTGGCCGAATTGACGGAATTGAACCAGCAGCGAACCGACATGAAGCGTCGGCTCGGGCTGTAGGCGGCTGGAGAGCTTAGAGAGGGCTCCCCAGCGTGCTATAATATAAGGTTTCCAGCGGTTTGTTTTCCAAGCAGAGGCGAGAATCGCGATGGCAAAGACGACAGGCGGAAAGAAAGCAACAGGCAAGGGCTCGACGGAGCCGACCAAAAAGGTCACAGCGGCCAAGTCTGCTTCTTCCACCAGGACAACGTCTTCAGCCACGTCAGCCCCGGCAGGAAAGAAAACCGCGGCCGGCACTGCTCAGGCTGCGCCGGCGCCGGCAGCCAGAACACGGGCTGCCGCCAGACCCGACTCCGGGCCGGCCAAGCCGGCGGCGAAGCGGGCAAGTGCGAAAAGCGCAAGGGACACGACTGCCGCCGCGGACGAAACGGCAGTACGTACTACTCATGCACCCACGGTTCAACCGGCTGTCGTCCAGCAGCCGCGAGTCGATATAGCCGGTACGGCGAACTCCATGACCAAAAAGCTGAACGAAGTATCCGTCGAAGACGACGCAAATCAGAGCGACGAGCAGCCCGCAGCAGCGGCGGCTGCCCCGGGCAAATCCAAGGTGCGCGATCGTCGCGCCAAGGAAAAGGCGCTACTGAAGGAAGCGTTCGCGACGAGCACGCCTGGTACGGCCGAGGAGCTCGAAGAGCGCCGCGTGAAACTGCGCGCGCTGATCAAGCTCGGCAAGGAGCGCGGCTTCCTGACGTACGCCGAAATCAACGACCACCTGCCGGACAACTTCACCGAGACCGAAGCCCTCGAAGGCATCATCGGCACGTTCAACGACATGGGCGTGGCGGTCTACGAGCAGGCGCCGGACGCGGAAACGCTGCTCCTGAACGACAACGCGCCCGCCGCGTCGTCGGACGATGAAGTCGAAGAGGAAGCGGAAGTCGCGCTGTCCACCGTCGATTCGGAATTCGGCCGCACGACCGATCCGGTCCGGATGTACATGCGTGAAATGGGCACGGTCGAGCTGCTCACGCGCGAAGGCGAAATCGAGATCGCGAAGCGGATCGAGGACGGCCTGCGTCACATGGTGATGGCCATCTCCGCGTGCCCGACGACGATCGCCGACATCCTCGCGATGGCCGAACGCGTCGCGAACGAAGAGATCCGCGTCGACGAGCTCGTCGACGGCCTGCTCGATCCGAATGCTTCGGACTCCGCCGATACCGACGGCTTCTCCGCGAAGGAAGCGGAAGCCATCGAGAACGAGGACGAGGAAGCCGAAGAGGAAGAGGAAGAAGAGGAAGAGGAGGAAGATGACGGTGCCGCGCAGGCATCGGCCAACGCCGCCCAGCTCGAAGCCCTCAAGCGTGCGTCGCTCGAGAAGTTCTCGCAGATCAGCGAGTGGTTCGACAAGATGCGCCGCGCATTCGAAAAGGAAGGCTACAAGTCGAAGGCCTACCTGAAGGCGCAGGAAACGATCCAGACCGAACTGATGACGATCCGCTTCACCGCGCGTACCGTCGAACGCCTGTGCGACACGCTGCGTGCGCAGGTGGACGAAGTGCGTCAGGTCGAGCGCCAGATCCTGCACATCGTCGTCGACAAGTGCGGCATGCCGCGCTCGGAATTCATCGCGCGCTTCCCGGGCAGCGAGACCGATCTCGACTGGGCCGAGAAGATCATGGCCGAAGGCCATTCGTACAGCGCGGTGCTGTCGCGTAACATCCCGGCGATCCGCGAACAGCAGCAGCGCCTGCTCGACCTGCAGGCGCGCGTCGTGCTGCCGCTGAAGGACCTGAAGGAAACCAACCGTCAGATGGCGGCCGGCGAACTGAAGGCGCGCCAGGCGAAGCGCGAAATGACCGAGGCGAACCTGCGTCTCGTGATCTCGATCGCGAAGAAGTACACGAACCGCGGCCTGCAGTTCCTCGACCTGATCCAGGAAGGCAACATCGGCCTGATGAAGGCGGTGGACAAGTTCGAATACCGTCGTGGCTACAAGTTCTCGACCTATGCGACGTGGTGGATCCGTCAGGCCATCACGCGCTCGATCGCGGACCAGGCGCGCACGATCCGTATTCCGGTTCACATGATCGAGACGATCAACAAGATGAACCGCATCTCGCGGCAGATCCTGCAGGAAACCGGTCTCGAGCCGGATCCGGCAACGCTCGCCGAGAAGATGGAGATGCCGGAAGACAAGATCCGCAAGATCATGAAGATCGCGAAGGAGCCGATCTCGATGGAAACGCCGATCGGTGACGACGACGATTCCCATCTCGGCGACTTCATCGAGGACACCAACACGGTCGCGCCGGCGGATGCCGCGCTGCATGCGAGCATGCGCGACGTCGTGAAGGACGTGCTCGATTCGCTGACGCCGCGCGAGGCGAAGGTGCTGCGGATGCGCTTCGGTATCGAGATGAGCACCGATCACACGCTCGAGGAAGTCGGCAAGCAGTTCGACGTCACGCGTGAGCGGATCCGTCAGATCGAGGCCAAGGCGCTGCGCAAGCTGCGTCACCCGAGCCGTTCCGACAAGCTGAAGTCGTTCCTCGAAGGGAACTGATTTCCAGCGTCTCTCCTGCGAACGCCACCGGCATCCGCGTGATGCCGGTGGCGTTTCTCTCCTTTGTTGTTACAATGCCGGCCCGGCTTCTTCGTCGGGGCAGCGTGTGACACGCTTCGCTTCTCATCAGGGCTTGTAGCTCAGCGGTTAGAGCAGTCGACTCATAATCGATTGGTCGCGGGTTCGAACCCCGCCGGGCCCACCAGATTTCATGCGCGCGTTCGTGCGGCATGCCGAAAACCCGCGATCGCTTCATGCGTCGCGGGTTTTTCTTTGCGGGGGCGCGTGACCCATGTCGTGATCAGGAAAGTACCGAGAGGGTGCCGCGTCGCCGTCAATCGAAGTATGCTGTAGCGCGGCCGTTTCACACGCGATACCGATTGCGGCCCAAGGCAAGCCAAACAGCCCCGCGATCCATCCGGCGGCGAGAACAAACAGACTTCGGCCGGGAGTGGGACGGCAATCATGACCATGCTGCGTTCGTGGGGTGCGCTTCTTTCGTTGCTGGCGCTCGTTGCATGCGCGAGCCTGCCGCCGCAGGCAGATCGCGCGCCGACGCACGCGTACACCGATACGGACAACACGCGGCTGGGTGTCGCGTTCCAGCAGCAGGCCAGTACGCATCCGGGGCAGGACGCGTTTCATCTGCTGACCGACCCGGTCGACGCGCTGGATGCGCGCGTGTTGCTCGCCGATCGCGCGGACCGCTCGATCGATCTTCAGTACTACATCTGGCATGACGACTTGACCGGGCACGAACTGGCCGATGCGATCATTCGCGCGGCCGATCGCGGCGTGCGCGTGCGTGCGCTGCTCGACGACCTCGGCACGAACGCGGATGACCGCAAGCTGCTCGAGATCAGTTCGCATCCGAACATCGAGATCCGGCTCTTCAATCCGGTCGCCACGCGCCGGTTCAAGAAGATCGGCACGGTGTTCGAGTTCTCGCGCGTCAATCGTCGCATGCACAACAAGGCGATGATCGCGGACAACCAGGCGGCGATCGTCGGTGGCCGCAATATCGGCGACGAGTATTTCGGCGCATCGTCGATGCTGGAGTTCGGCGATCTCGATGTCGTCGTTCACGGCCCGGTCGTGAAGGACATTTCGACCGAATTCGATACGTTCTGGAATTCCCCGTACGCGTACCCGATCAGTGCGCTGGTCGGGCACGATGCGGCGCCGGGTGGGCTGGACCGCGAGCGCGAACGGTTGCGCGACTACCTGAGGGCCATGGAAGACAATCCGTACGTGCTCGAGGCCAGACAGCGGCTCGACCGGATCGTTCACGGGCAGGGCACGGAACTGTCGTGGGGGCACGCGACGGTGCTGTACGACGATCCGTCGAAGATCGCGCATGCGCCGAAGGACAGCGACGGACACCTGATGCCGCAGCTGCGGGCGCTCGCGTTGCAGCCCGAACATGACCTGCTGATCGTGTCGCCGTATTTCGTGCCGGGCAAGGAGGTCGTCGAGCGGCTGCGCGCGCTCACGGCGCGTGGCGTGCGCGTGACGGTGCTGACCAACTCGCTCGCGTCGACCGACGTCGCGGCCGTGCATGCGGGCTACCGGCACTATCGGAGCGATCTCGTGGCGGCCGGCGTGCGGCTTTACGAGCGGCGGCCGTCGGGTGACAAGAGTATCTCGAAGCAGGTCATCATCGGGTCGTCGCGCGCATCGCTGCATGCCAAGACCTACGTGTTCGATCACAAGAGCATTTTCATCGGGTCGATGAATCTCGATCCGCGCTCGCTGAATCTCAATACGGAGATCGGCGTTTACTGCGAGAGTCCGGCGATTGCGTCGCAGGTGGCCAACGATCTGGAGGCACGGCTCGATCGCATCGCGTGGCGGGTCGAGCTGAGAACCGATCCGGCGGGCAAAGGGCGGCTCAAGTGGATTCAGACCGATTCGGACGGGAAGGTCACCGAGCTCGATCACGAACCGGAAGTGTCTGCTGCGCGGCGGATGGAAGTCTGGTTCCTCGGGCTGTTTCCGCTCGAGTCGCAACTGTGAGCAACGATGCCGGCGCGACATTCAGCCGCGCGTGCGGCCGTGTTGCTCGATGATGGCTGCGAGCTGCCTCGTCGCGGCTTCGATCGTCGCGTCGTTAAGCCCGGAATAGCCCAGCACGAAGCCGTTGTATGAGCGGCCGTCGCCGACCCGATAGCTGCTCAGCGGCTGAAGCAGCAGGCCATGCGCGGCTGCGGCGCGGGCGACGTCGGTGTCGTGCAGCGGCATCGCGAGATTGGCCGACAGATGCATGCCGCCCGCGCTTTCGCGAATGCCCAGCACGGCCCCGAGGTGGCGGGCGAGTGCGGCTTCGAGGCTGCTCCGACGCTCGGCGTACAGCGTCCTCATCCTGCGCAGGTGTCGTGCAAAGAGGCCGGTGTCGATGAATTCGGCCATCGCCAGTTGATCGGCCGAGTGGCCGCGATGGACGAGTTCGCGCAGCGTGCGGGTGAAGCGATCGACCAGCGTCGGCGGTACCACCATGAAGCCGAGCCGGAGGGCGGGAAACATCGTCTTGCTGAAGGTGCCGAGATAGCAGACCGGTGCGTCGGCATCGAGGCCCTGGATCGCGGGCAGGGGCTGGCCGCCGTGGCGGAACTCGCTGTCGTAATCGTCCTCGATGATCCACGCGCCGCACGCACGTGCGTGCTCGACGAGCGCCGCGCGCCGACGGGGGCTCATCAGCGCGCCGAGCGGGTACTGGTGCGACGGTGTCGTATAGATCAGCCGGGGCGGCCGGGTGCGCCATTGTTCGTCGGTTGGCGCCATGCCTTCGTGGTCGACCTCGATTGGCACGAGCTCCAGCCCGGTCGACCGGAATGCGGTTCGGGCGCCGTTGTAGCAGGGGTTCTCGAGCCAGCCATATTCACCGGGATTCGCCAGCATGCGCGCGCACAGTTCGAGGCTGCTTTGCGTGCCGTCGGTGATGAATACCTGGCCTGTTTCGCAGCGCACGCCGCGCGAGACCCGGATGTAGGCGGCCACGGCACGCCGCAATTCGGGCAGCCCTTCGACCGGGCCGTAGGCGAGCTGCGCGGGCTTGATGACTTTCCATGCGCGCTCGATGCAACGGCGCCATTGGGCGACGGGGAATTCATCGAGCGAAGGGAGGCCGGGAACGAACGGCAGCATGCGTTCGGGTTCGGGATCGGCGTTCTCCAGCCCATGCACGCGCTCGGACAATCGAACCGGGGCCGGGCCGCGTTCGGGCTCTGTGGTGGAACGGCCGCACCCGTCCCATAGTGTGATCGTCCCGTTGCGCGTGGCCGCCACGAAGCCTTCCTCGGCAAGGCGCTCGTACGCATAGACCGCCGAGTTGCGCGCGATGCCCAGCTCGGCCGCGAGCACGCGCGTCGACACGAGCCGCGTGCCGGGCGGGATGTGCCCGTCCAGCAGCATGTTGCGCAGGCTCCGGTAGAGGGTCTCCTGCTGGCTGTGTCGTGTCGTGCCGTCCTGTCTGGAAAGCGATGAGACGAGCAGCGCGAGATCCATGGGCTGGTTCCAGAATTTTTCGTTGAGCTGGTTCTTTTGAAGATTCGACGCGCGTCGTATCGTTCACGTTCTCGTGGTGCCGGCGCGGTGCGCGGGCATGTCCAGCGATCGTCACGGATAGGCGCGTACGCGTATTTTGATTGATTTGCCAAGCGACTGTCGATGGGCCGATCGACCGGTCATTCGCGCGCGCAAGCTGTAGCGTTCGATGCCATTCACTTCGTAGTACAAATATATTTCGAGTGAATGCCTGCGCGTTGCCGAAACGCGGGCCGCTCGATGCGCGCAAGAGCGTGCAAACAGGAAAACGAAACATGAAAGACCAGACCGTCATCTCACCCACATCCCGCACCACCATTCGCCGCCTGCCGGAGCTGGCAAACCACGATCGCGAGATGCTTCATCGCATCGTGGACGAGGCCTACGTGTGCCACATTGCATTCGGTTCGGGCGAGGACACGCACTGCATCCCGACCGCGCACTGGAGACGGGGCGATCACCTCTATATTCACGGATCGAACGGCAGCCGGATGATCAAGGCGCTGGCCGCGGGTGCACAGGCCTCCGTCGCGATGACGTTGCTGGACGGTCTCGTGTTGGCGAGGTCGGCCTTCAACCATTCGATGAATTATCGATCCGCGGTGATCTACGGGCGGTTCGAGATGGTGGAGGGCAGTGCGGACAAGCTGGCGGCGCTGGATGCATTGATGGACAAGATCGCGCCGGGTCGCAGGCATGACGCGCGGCCCGGCAACGAGAAAGAAATCAATGCGACCAGCGTGCTGCGGATTGCGCTTGCGGAAGCAGCCGTGAAGGTCAGCGACTCAATGCCGTCCGACAAGGACGAAGATCTCGCGCTTGCTGTCTGGACGGGGATCCTGCCGCTGAAGATGACGCGCGGTGCGCCGGTCCATGCCGAGGGCAGCGTGCCGGTGCCGGATTATGTCCGGAACTGGGAGGAGTAAGTTGCACGGCAGGGCCGTGCGGTTTCGCTGAGAATGGTGGCGCGCGGAATGTTGCGCCGAGCTGCGTTCGCACGGCAACGAGACGCGATTTCGCCGCCGGCAGTGCGAATACCGCGCTGCCGTCACGGCGAGCATTTCACTCGGCGCGATGCTCATGCGTCTCGTGTGGCGGATGCGACTCCGCAGGGTGCGGATGCGGTGCGGGTGCGTGCTCGGGGGCCGGTTGCCGCGGCTGCGCTGCCGCGTGTTCCTGTGGTTGCGCTTCGTTGTGCTGTGGCGTCTCTTTTTGCACGTGCTGCAGAGTCTCGTTGCGATGCTGCATGGCTTCGCGCTGGCGTTGCTGCTCCGCATTGTGTTGCTGCAACGCCTCGCGCTGCTGTTGCTCGGCTGCGTTGTGTTGCTGCATTTCCTCGCGTTGCTGCTGTTGTACTGCGTTGTGCTGTTGCATCGCCTCGCGTTGCTGCTGCAATTGCTGCTGGGCGGCCGCACGATTTTCCTGCGCGGCGTGCGCCTGCTGCATGGCCTGCTGCCGCTCTTCGCGCATCGCGTCAGGCGCATGTTGCGCCGGTGCCTCGGCATGCGGTTCGTTCGCACGGTTCTGTGCGAACGCGCCAGGCGACGGGCGCGCGCCGGGGCGCGCGTCGTTCGCGCCGAAGTGCGGCATCGTCATCGGCACGGCGCCAGGGTGTTGCGCCATGGCCTGCCCGCGCATGGGCTCCGCACCCGGCTGCATCGTGTTGCGTTCGATCGTCGTGTTCGTCGTATTGTTGGTGACGTTGCCGCCGTAGTTGTTCGTGATTCGCGTGTTGCGGATGTTGGTGATGTTGTTGATCACGGTGGTCGACTTCGACACGTACGTGGTGTGGTTGTACACCACGGCCGGGCGCTCCCAGCCGCCATTCCAGCGGGGGCCTTCCGGACGCGGCGCGCCCCAGTTCATGCCCCATGCATGCCAACCCCAGTCGTGGTGCCCGAAGATCGCGGCGCCGACGGCGATGCCGATGCCGAACGTGATCACGCCGGCAGTAACGACTTCCCCCGTGCTGTATGAAGGGGGCCGGTACACGTAGCCGGGGTAGGCCGAAACCGGCTCGCCGTAGACGACCGTCGGGTTGTACGACGGGACATAGACGACGTCGGGCTGTGCCGATTCGATCTCGATCGCCTGCGCGGGGGGCGGCACGATCGCCGGCCCGGCGTAGACCACGGGCGCGTCGGTAGCCGGCGTATAACCGGTCGGCGCGGCCTGCGCGACTTGCGTGACCCGCATCTGGCCGCCCGAGCGGAGATGGCCGGACGTCTGCGCGCGCTGGCGCATCACCTGGATCGCGTTCATCACGTCGGTAGGGTCGTTGTAGTAGGCCTGGCCGAGCGACGTGGTCCAGGCCGGGTTCGATGCCATCTGCGACAGCACCGCGGGGAACGCGGTCAATGCCTTGACGGCCGGATCCCATGGCTGCGAATCGGCGGCGGTGGCGAGTGGCTGTCCCTTCAACGACGGATTCTGCATGACCCAGTTATTGGCGGCCGTGACCTGGTCCGGGTACGTTGCACCCGCCAGCACCAGCGCGACGAGCTTGTCGGGGAACAGTGCGATCGGCGCGACCATCTGGTAGAGCTGGTCGGCAGTCGGCGGCGTGTAGGCGACGGGCGTCGAGGCGGGCTGGGCTGCGGCGGCCGCGCTTGCGTCGCTGGCCGCAGCGGCGGCGCTGCTGTCGCCGTTCTTGTTGCAGGCCGAGAGGCCGAGCAGCGACACGATGAGGGACGACGCGATCAGCGTTCTCACGGGGCGGTATGCACGTGTGTTGTTCATGTTGTTCGTTCGGTGTTGTGTCGGCGTTGGCAGGCACGCGGGCCGTGCGATCGGCTTGAGTACTGTGCCGCGGCCGTCAGCGCATGCTCCGGGGGCATCGGCCGGGGCTGGCGGCAGGGTCGCGCTCGCAGCGTGGTTGTCCCGCGACGAATCGATATATTCAGTTAAACGCACGACACGCGCGGAAGTTGTCTGTGCGTTGTGTAACAGTGTGTACCTTGCAGTCCGTAAGCGGGTCGATGCTGCCCGGGTAATGGACATGAAAGTTGCTTGTGCAACGATTGGAAGGTTGGAGAAGGCATCGTCGCGCCGGAGGTTGCGCCTCGAGATTGCGCGGAACACAAAAAACCCGCGAAGGCCTTGCGGCCCTCACGGGTTGCTCAAGCGATCACATCCGGTTCCATGCATGCGCTGCGGTGCGCATGCGGAACCGGGGCGGTCATCTTTCCATCAGCGTGCGAAATCCGATGTGCTCTGGATGAACGTGTTCAGCTTCGAGATGTTCACGCTGCCGAAGCCCGTCGTCGCGTCCCAACCGGCCTTCGCCTTGTAGCCGTAGGTGCCGCTGCCGTTGTTGCCGGACGTGACGTCGTGCAGTAGCGCCGCGTTGCTCGGGAAGTACTTGTAGATGCTCGACGCGGGGAACCCGAGCGCATTGTTGTTGGCGGACTGCAGGCGCGCCCAGATGCCTGTGAAGATCGGCGCGGCGAGGCTCGTGCCGCCTTCGTTGTTGAGGTAGCCGGAGCCCCACAGCGTGTCGGACGTCTGGCCGTTGACGACGAGAATCGCGCCGGTGCGCAGGTCCGCGTCGAAGCCGACGTCGGGCAGTGCGCGCTTGGTCGATCCCGTGAGGCTCGACGATTGCCACGACGGCGCGGCTTCGTACTTGCTGTACCCGCCGCCCGTCGACCACACGGTGCCCGGCTGCCAGCTCGGATCGTTCCAGACGATCTCGCTGTTGTACGCGTTGGTCGACGTATTGGTGAACAGCGTCGTGCCGCCCACCGCGATCACGTACGGCGATGTTGCCGGCTCGCTCACCGTGTAGGTCGAGCGCGACGGCGTACCGCTCGCACATTCGTACGCGCCATGGTCGCCGGCGGATACCGAGAAGGTCTGCCCCTGCGCGACTGCCTGCTTGAAGATGGTGTCGTCGGTGGCCTGCGAGCCGGTGCTGTTCGCGGACGATTCACACACGCCGAGCGACACGTTGATCACCTTTGCGACGTTGTCGGTCACGGCCTTGTTGTACGCGGCGGTGATCGCCGTGAGCGTCATCGACGGTGCGACGTAGAACACGACCTGCTTCACGCTGCCGCCGGCCGCGCCGACGATCGACTGGCTGTCGAGGTTCCATTCGACGGTGCCGTCGGTGTCGGTGTACGAGCTGCCGGACGGGCCCGTCTTCACGATGCTGCTGCTGATCGTGCCGAGGCTGTTGTTTGCGGCGAACGTATTGAGGTCGCTCACCGTCTGCGACAGGTCGCCTTCGGAAATGATGCCGACGGTGGTCTGCGACGCGGTCGGCGTGCCGTCGCCGCCGTAGATCGACGAGAATTCGGTCGGGTTGTGCGGCACCGCCGATGCGCCGGCCGGAATCGTCAGGTTGCTGGTGTTGCCTTGCGGCTGGCTGCCCGCGCCCGTGTGCATCAGCTCGACGTTCTGCAGGCCCAGCACCGAACCCACGACGCCGCCGATCGCGTTCGGCACTTGCGCGGCGTCGGTGTTCGCGTAGACGCTGCGGCCGTTGCGCGTGAAGCGCTTGAGCGTCGTGCGGAACGCGGACTTGACGGTGGCCGCGGTGCCGGACGCGGAGACCAGCAGACGGTTCGGCGCGACGACGATGTTCACGAAGCCTGCCGTGCGCAGATGCGCGACGACCGAGGCGACCTGCTGGTCGGTCGGCGCGTATTGCGACGCGAACTGCGCCGGCGTGAGGAACTGCCGGTAGTGCGGCGAACCAGGCGTATGCAGGTCGTGCAGATACTGGTCGAGTTGCGCCTCGTTGCGCAGGTTCAGCCCGAGCACGATGTCCACCGACTCGCCCGGCGCCATCTCGACGGCGGCTGCTGCAGCCGCCGCCGTGCTCGCGGCGGGCGCGCCGGCCGTACCGGCTTCGCTCTGCTGCACGAGCGGCAGGAAACCCTTGGTGTGCGTTTCCGTCCAGCCGGCCGCAGGCGCGGCATGGGCGGTCGCCATGCCGAACGATGCGGCGGCCGCGGCGGCGAAGGCGAGTTTGACGAAGCGATTGTGCTTTTGATTCTTGTCTGCAACCTGATTCATTTGAATTACCCCTCCGGTTGAACATCGAACAGCACGAACAACAACGGTCGACAGCGGTGCGGGTCATGCACCGCCGATTTCTGTCGCACGCGTGCGGATGGCACGGACGCGACAGGGCCTTTCGCCCGATCCGGAACGGTGTCTTTTCTCCGGGGGCGAAATACGGAAAACGCGGTAACGGGAAGGCTGCGCCGCGATACGACACAACTGCGCCGGACGTGACGCGGGCGGGGTTGCTAGAGCAACAGTTTCGTTGTCCTGCTCATTTGATTCGATCCTTCGACCCGCTGCCGGATGGCAGTTGTCCAATGAGATGCATCGGGATGTTGCATGCGTCGGCGCGCGAACGATGCGGCCGGCGGCGAGCACTGCGGTGCGGCGAAAGCGAAAAAACGTAGAGCGGAAGCGATTGCGTAGTGAGCAATTCGTCAGATTGCTTGCATCGGACGGTATCAAGAACGAAAGCGAGGTGTCAAACTTTTTTTGATTATATGAAACTAAATTAAAGCGAATAGGCGCAATGTTTTTGAAAATATTGGCAGTGTTTTGTAATATTCGAGGCCGCCAAATAAAGTAATGCGGAATGCGAATTGCCGATCATTTCCGGTTTGATGCGTAATGGGCGCAATTCGCCGATCGTGTTCGAGGCGTGACTCGAATCGCTGGGTCGCGGTGAAGCGAGGCGAGCACGCGGGCATCAGGAAGCAGGGCATGAAGCTACTGCCGCGCACCTGCATGCTGCAGCGCGTCCACGGCTTCCGTGTTGTCGTGCGACCGCGCGAGCTGCAACAGCGACTGACCGCGCCGATCGACATGATTCGGATTCGCGCCACGCGCGACGAGGAGCGGAATCAGGTCGAATCGGTTGAACAGCGTGGCAAATCCCAGCGCGGTTTCCCCGGCGCCGTTCGTCTGGTCGATCGGGCATGGCGTGTCGATCAGGCGCCGCGCGATGTCGGGTTCGTTCTTGAAGAGGGCACCCATCAGCGCCGTATTGCCGTGGCGGTCGCCGGCGCATGCGTTTGCGCCGGCCGACAGCAGGTAGTCGAGCGCGGCGGGCTGGCCATCGTAGGACGCGAGTATCACGGCCGTAAAGCCATGGCTGTCGGTGGCATCGACGGGATAGCCGGCGTCGTGCAATGCGCGCAGGATGTCGACGCGGCCGACGCGGGCGGCGTCGAACCAGTCGCCGTCGTAGCGACGCAGCGCGGCAGGGTCGGCCGGCGCATACGCCGGCTGGTCGGGAAGGTGCGCGCAACCGGCGAGCGCGGCCAGCGCCAGGGCTGTCGCGGTGGAGCGGATCGCGCGCGTCAGGCGTTCGGATTGCATGAGGATGTCCTGATGGGTGGGTAAGGTCGACGTGCGCGGCGCAACCCCGCACGTCGACGGCGACCGGAGTCGCGGGATCAGTTCTCGCTCAGCTTCGCGGCGAGCGCCTGCACTTGCCCGACGTCGGCGTGCACGGCCTGCGCGAGACGCGTGCCGTAGTCGGCATCGGCCTTGTAGAAGTACGACAGCATCGCGTACTGGTTGTGCGCGTTCGTCACCTTGCCGAGGTCGCCGGACAGCGCGGTGATCAGGTCGTCCCTGTCCTGCTGCGACAGGCTGCGGTAGTACTCGCCCGCCTGACGGAACCGCAGCTTCTTGTGGATCGCTTCCTGCTGCGTCGTTCCGTTGAGCGTCATGCGCACGGACTTGTATTGCGGATCCGGCGCGAGTTCATGCAGCGTCGACGGTTCGTAGTTCACCTCGCCCTTGCGGTCGCCGGCGTTCATCTTGCCGTCCTGGTTGTTGTTGACCACCGGCACGGCGGGCCGGTTGATCGGCAGGTCCATGTAGTTCGCGCCGAGCCGGTACATCTGCGTGTCGGCGTACGCGAACAGCCGGTCCTGCAGCATCCGGTCTTCTGACGGCTCGATGCCGGGCACGAGTCGCGACGGCGCGAACGCCGATTCCTCGGTCGACTGGAAGTAGTTGTCGGGCACCCGGTTCAGCGTCATCGTGCCGATCTTGCGCTCGGGCACGCCCGTCCATACCTTCGTGTCGTCCAGCGCATCGAAGTCGAAACGGTTCAGGTCCTGCGGTGTGAGCACCTGCACGTACAGATCCCACTTCGGGAATTCGCCTTGCTTCAGCGCGCCGTACAGGTCGTTCGTCATCATGTTCCAGTCGCGCCCGATCGATGCATTGATGTCTTGCGGACGCAGGCCGTGCACGCCTTGCTGGCTCTTCCAGTGGAA
This sequence comes from Burkholderia sp. Tr-20390, assembly GCF_017104595.1. Classification (NCBI taxonomy): domain Bacteria; kingdom Pseudomonadati; phylum Pseudomonadota; class Betaproteobacteria; order Burkholderiales; family Burkholderiaceae; genus Burkholderia; species Burkholderia sp. Tr-20390. The sequence continues at coordinate 46,352 of NZ_JAAGPC010000056.1, forward strand.
CTTCACGTAATGCACGTCGCCGTGCGCATTGACGAACTTGAACGCGTGCACCGCGAAGCCGTCCATGTGACGATACGAATCGGGCATGCCCGCATTCGTGTACAGCATCGTCAGCATGTTAGTCGCTTCGGGCGTGTGCGCGAAGAAGTCGAACGCAAGGTTCGGGTCCTGCACGCCGGTCACGGCGCTCGGCTTGTTCGCGTGAACGAAGTCGGGGAACTTGATGCCGTCGCGAATGAAGAACACGGGCCAGTTGATGCCGACCATGTCCCAGTTGCCCTGTTGCGTATAGAACTTCACCGCGAAACCGCGCGGATCGCGCGCCTGTTCGGGCGAGCCGCGATAGCCCATCACGGTGGAGAAGCGCACGAACACGGGCGTGCGGGTGCCGGGTGTGAAGACCTTCGCTTTCGTCAGGTTCGAGATGTCGGCGGTCGGCACGAACTCGCCGAATGCGCCGGTGCCGCGTGCATGCACGACCCGTTCCGGAATGCGTTCGCGATCGAAGCGCTGCAGTTTCTCGATGAGTGCGGAGTCTTGCAGGAGCACGGGGCCGGCAGGGCCGGCCGTCTGCGAATTCTCGTTGTCGCCGACGGGGGCGCCCGTGTCTCGCGTGAGTTCGGCGGCATGGGGGGACGCGGAAAGTGCAACGCAGATCGCGGCGACTGCGTGTCTCAGCACGCGATGGGAGGATGAGGACATGACGATGGAACTCCTTGAATCCGATCGGTGGTGGGGAAGCCGACTGAATTAGAAGAGATCGTCAGACGATTGGCTAATTGATATTCGATATGTTTCCGATAGCGACGGCGTCGATGCGGCGTGGGTGCGGTTCTCATCAGCGCGGACGATGAATATTGTTGCGTGCGCAATGAGTTGTTGCGTCGCGCGCCGTGAAGCGATCACAAGCGTCGAACGCGGGTGCGTTGGACTTGCTCCGCATTGCGAGCATCGGCGCCGCAGTAGCCTCGACGAACCCTGCCGTGCGGCACCGATCAACCCGGCATCAACCGGCGCCCGCCTGCCACCCGAGCCCGAGGTTCTTCTGCAACGACACGTAGTCCTTGATCAGCTCGGCCTGCCCGGCGATCACGTTCTGCTGCGCGGCCAACGCTTCGCGTTGCGTATCGAGCAGGTCGATCATCGATGCGACGCCCGCGCGATAGCGCTCGTCCATCAGCGATCGGGAATGCACGGCCGACGTCTGCACCTTGGTGAGCGCAACGACATGCTCGCGCTGGTGCCCGTAACGCTGCAATGCCGTGTTGGCATCCTGCAGGGCGCCGAGCACCGCCTTCTGATAGTTCGCTTCCGCCTCGTCTCGCGATGCCTCGGCCGCGCGCACCGCACCGCGCGTACGCCCGAAGTCGAGAATGTTCCATTGCAGATACGGCGCGCCGACCCAGGTGAAGTTCTGCTTGCGGAACAGGTGGCCCGGATCCGTCGCGCTGAAGCCGAGATCGCCGAGCAGCGTCACCTTCGGGAAATAATCGGCGACGTGCTCGCCGATCTGCGCATTGCTCGATGCGAGCCGGCGCTCGGCCGCGCGAATGTCGGGGCGCTGTTTCAGCAGCGTGGCCGGATCGCCGATCGCGACGCTGCCGGGTAGCGTCGGCAGCGGCGCATCCGATGTCGACAGTGCCGCGTCGAGCGCACCGGGCGCGCGGCCCGTCAGGATCGCGAGCCGGTCGAGCGATTCCGTCACCTGCGCGTCGAGCGGGATCAGCGATGCACGCGTGTTTTCGACTTGCGTCGTCAGGCGTTCGATGTCGGCATCGGCGGCAACGCCACGCGCTCGACGCTGCTGCGTGAGTTCGAGCATCTTCTGCTGCAGCTCGGCAGTGCGCCGCGACAGCGCAAGCCGCTGCTGTTGATCGCGCAGGTCGATGTACGCGTTGGCGACTTCGGCAGCGATCGACACCTGCGTGTCGGCGAGATCGGCGTCGACCGCTTCCGCTTGCGCAGATGCCGCTTCGACCGCGCGGCGCGTGCCGCCGAACAGGTCGATTTCCCAGGTTGCGTCGAAGCCTGCCGAATAGAGCTGCAGCGGGCCCGAGCCACCCAGCGACGGCGAGGTGCCGCCCGATTGACTCGCACCGTTCGACGGCAGCAGCGAACCGAGCGCGCTGACGTCCGGCTCGCGCGTGCGGATGGCGGCGACGGTGGCCGACGATTTCGGCAACTGGGCCGCACGTTGTTGCGCGAGCTGCGCGCGCGATGCGCGCAAGCGGGCTTGTGCCGCGTGCAGATCGGGGTTGTACGCGAGCGCGGCGGTGATCAGGTCGTCGAGCTGGCGATCGTTGAGCGCGTGCCACCATGCGCTCGGCGCGGGCGCCGTGGGGTCGACGCCGGTGGCCGGCGCGCGCACGAA